>JADGQD010000009.1 GCA_017882065.1 Anaerolineales bacterium
TTCCGGTCTTTTTCGAGCTCAACGTCAAACCGCCCGACTTGGCGAAGCGCGCCTTCCAAAAAGCGAAAAATGGTGGCTACACCGTTGTCATCGTGGACACAGCCGGCCGCTCCCAGTTGGATGAAACCCTGATGGGCGAACTCCAGGCCATCGTCCGGAACGTGCCTCCCGCTGAAACCCTGCTCGTTGTGGATTCGATGATCGGCCAGGAAGCATTGCACGTAGCCGAAGGGTTCCGGGATGTCGTCCCGCTGACCGGTCTCATCATGACCAAAATGGACGGAGACTCGCGCGGCGGCGCGGCCATCTCCATCCGTTCGGTGACCGGCATCCCGATCAAGTTTATCGGGACAGGTGAAAAACTGGACGCGCTGGAAGCCTTCCAGCCCGAACGTCTGGCTTCCCGCATCCTGGGCATGGGTGACGTGCTCGGCCTGATCGAAAAAGCTGAAGCAGCCTTCGACGAAAAGCAGACCCGGAGGCAGGCGGAACGTCTCGCCAAAGGCGAGTTTTCGCTGGAAGACCTGGTTGAAATGCTGCGTTCCTCAAAGAAGATGGGCCCGATGAGCCAGATGGCAGATATGCTCCCTGGCGAAATGGGACGGGCTGCCCGCAATATCTCGCCCGAAGAGATGGAAAGTTCGACGAACCGCACGGAAGCGATTATCAATTCGATGACACCCTCCGAGCGTCGTAACCCGGATGTGTTGAACGCCAGCCGCCGCAGACGGATCGCCTATGGCTGCGGGGTTGAGGTCCAGGATGTGAACCGGTTGGTGAAACAGTTCCGCGAGATGCAAAAAATGTTCAAAATGCTGCAAAAAACCGGCGGACGCGGCCTGTCGCGTTTGTTCGGATGAGGTAAAATGTAGGGGTGGCGTTTGTCGCCACCCAGGGCAGGGGCGCCCTTTGGGCACTTTGCAATCCCTACCCTGCCAATTTGAAGGTTCTCAGCACCGCAATGCGCACTCCTTTCTGCCCCTCTCTGCGCGGCCTGCTGATGCCAAAAACTGAAAGCAACATTTGAAGGAGAAATTTCTGATGGTTCGTATACGTCTTCGCCGTACTGGTCAAAAGGGCCAGCCGTCTTACCGCCTGATCATTGCGGACAAGGAAAGCCCGCGCGATGGTCGTTTCCTGGAAATCGTGGGTTTCTATAACCCGCGCACCGAACCGGCTACTTTGAAAATCAAAGAAGACCGCGTCTATGAGTGGATGAGCAAAGGCGCCCAGCCGAGCGAGTCGGTGGCGCAGTTGTTCAAGACCGCCGGCACCGTGGAACGCTATGAGCGTTTCAAGGCTGGTGAATCTGTAGAGACTCTGCTGACCGAGGCTGAAACAGCCAGGGTGGCGCGCCTCCCCAGCAACAAAACCGGTAAGTGATCGTAGTAACGACTTCAGGCGGTAAAGCAAATGAAGTCGTTACTACACTCAAATTGAGATGCCATGAAAGCGCTCACAGAATATATCGCTAAATCTCTGGTAGACCACCCGGATGAAGTTGCTGTAGACGAGATTCGTCACGGCAACCGTGTGACACTGGAACTGAGTGTTGCTAAAGACGACATGGGTCGTGTCATCGGTAAGGGTGGTCGGGTAGCCAATGCCATCCGCACCCTGCTGCGGGTGGCCGCTGAGCATGAAGGTAGCCAGGTCACGCTTGACGTGGTAGAACCCTAATAGCATGTCTGGTACCAAAAAACGACCGGTAGGCCCGCCAACTGCTGGCGGACCTGATTTCTTGGTAGTCGGGAAGGTGCGCCGTCCGCATGGTGTGCATGGTGAAGTAGTGGCGGAAATCTACACCGATTTTCCCGAACGCTTAAGCCCGAAGAAAGCCATCTACCTCGGCGAAAAGCATGTGAAGTTGGTCATTGCCAGCCAGCGTCCGCACAATGAGGGACTGCTTCTTGGCTTTGAGGGCGTCGCTACTCCCGAACAGGCAGGCCGTTATCGAAACCAGATTCTTTCCTTCGCCGCATTGGAAGTGGCCGAACTGCCCGAAGGCGAGTTTTATTTTCACGAACTGCTCGATCTGGAAGTAATGGATGAGGCGGGCGATCCCCTCGGTACACTGACAGAAATCCTGGAGACCGGCGCGAACGATGTTTATGTGGTGACGGACTCATCCGGGCGCGAGCTCCTGCTCCCGGCCATCCCCGAAGTCGTTCTGAACGTGGACCTGGATGCAAAAACGATGAAAGTCCATCTCCTGCTAGGCTTGATCGGAAACGAGACAGACGAACCGTAATTTGAGATTCGTTTCTTGTAGACCGAAAGCCACGAAAAACGAATTACGATTACCAGATCACAAATGGACAAACGTTACTGGGTTGGATTCAATCTGGTCAAGGGCATTGGGGCGGTACGCCTGCAAGCCCTGTGCAACCATTTTGGCGACTTGGCTCTGGCCTGGCATGCCCCGACGGATGCGCTCCAGGCCGCCGGACTCAGTCCGAAACTGGCCGAGCGTGTGGCGCAGGTGCGTGCCGGCGTGGACTTGGACAATTACCTTAAAAAGGTTATGGCGCAGGGCATTGAAATCCTGACTTGGGACGACGAACTTTATCCGCCGCGTTTGAAAGAAATTGACCAGCCGCCGCCTGTCCTGTACGTACGTGGCGCATTAACAACCGAAGATTCCTGGGCCGTTGCCGTGGTTGGGACGCGGCGTGTCAGTGCCTACGGGCGGCAGGTGGCCGAAGAACTGGCCTCATTTTTGGCCTCCAATGGCGTGACCGTTGTCTCCGGGCTGGCGCGCGGCGTGGACGCGATTGCCCACCAGTCCGCCCTCAAGGCTGGCGGACGAACAATCGCCGTGCTGGGCTGCGGCGTGGACCGCATTTACCCGCCTGAACACGCCCAACTGGCCGAGAAGATGATGGCAAGCGGTGCGCTCATCAGCGACTACGCCCCGGGTACACCGCCGGACGCCTCCAATTTCCCGCCGCGCAACCGCATCATCTCCGGACTTTCGATGGCGACGGTGGTCGTCGAGGCGGGAGAGACCAGTGGTGCGCTGATCACTGCCCAGTTTGCCATTGACCAGGGCCGTGAAGTTTTTGCGGTGCCGGGCAATATCCTGGCTCCGCAGAGTAAGGGCACGAACAGGCTGATTGCCCAGGGCGCGCACCCGATGCTCTCCGTCCGCGACCTGCTGGATGTTCTGAACCTGACGCGCGTCACTGAACAGCGCCTCGTGCGGAAGGTTCTGCCCACTGATGAAACCGAATCGAAGCTGATGAGCGTGCTTACCCACGAACCCCTGCACATGGATGAAATCCGCAACCAGACCGGTCTGCCGATCGAGCGCGTCTCGGCCACACTCGTAATGATGGAACTCAAGGGACTGGTGCGGCAGGTGGGCGGGCTGAATTACGTAGCAGTGAGAGAGGAACAGGCTGGGTACAAGGCTTAGGTTATGAATCATACTTATGCGGTCATCATGGCCGGCGGCGGCGGAACCCGTCTCTGGCCCATCTCACGCAAGAAACATCCCAAACACGTTCTACCATTGCTGGGAGAGCGCACCCTTTTCCAAAGCACGCTGGACCGTCTCGAAGGCTTTGTTCCCCCGGAACGGGTTTACGTTGTCACTACCTCGGAACAGGAGCAGGAACTTAAGACTCAGGCTCCACAGCTCCCGATGGTTAATTTTCTAATTGAACCCATGCCGCGCGGAACAGCCTCGGTCGTCGGGTTGGCGGCGGCAGTGCTGGCGAAACGTGACCCTGAGGGTGTGATGCTTGTCCTACCTGCCGACCATTTCATCCGCAACCGTGACTTGTTCCATTTGGTTATGCGTGTGGCGGTCCAGGTGGCGCGCAAGGACTATCTGGTAACTCTCGGCATCACTCCAACTTTCCCGGCCACTGGCTATGGCTATATCCAGCGGGATGCTGTCCTGCCGGAGAAATTTGATTACCCGGTCTACCAGGTGCTGCACTTCATCGAAAAACCGGACGAAGCGAAGGCCCGCATCATGCTGGCGGATGGCGACCATTCCTGGAATTCCGGCATGTTCATTTGGCGCGCCGACTGCATCCTGGACGAATTTTCTCGCCAGATGCCGGACCTGAAAGCGGCTCTTGACCGGATTGGGGCAGCCTGGGGCACGTCAGAGCAGGAGGCAGTCCTCACGTCAACGTGGCCGCGACTCAAGCCGGAGACAATAGACTACGGTATTATGGAAAATGCTGCCAACGTAGCCGTCCTGCCGGCCGCTGGATTGGAATGGAGCGACGTTGGCTCGTGGGATTCGCTGTTTGATGTGCTCCTGCCAGATGAGGACGGAAATGTGGTCGTCAATAGCGAATATATACCGCTTGAAACGCATAACTCCCTGGTCTATTCATCCGGGAAGAAACTCATCGTCACGATTGGCGTGGATGATCTGATCGTGATTGACTCTGGTGACGCGCTGCTGGTTTGTCACCGTGACCAGGCCCAGCAGGTGCGTCAGGTTATCGCAAACTTAAAAAAATCGCAGCGAGAAGATTATCTCTAGGAGTTATTTCGTGGAAGCCTATTGTATGAAGTGCAAGACCAAACGGGAAATTGTTGACCCTCAAGCGTCGTTCAACGCCGCCGGTGCGCCGGTCACGCGTGGCACTTGCGGTGTGTGCGGAACGACCCTATACCGCACCGGCAAGACCGAAGCGCACGAAGGCATGGTCAAGCCGGAAAAAGTTGACAAGCGTAGCGGCAAATTGGTCATTGTCGAGTCCCCGGCCAAGGCCAAGACGGTAGGGCGTTTCCTTGGGAAAGGTTACACCGTGCGGGCCTCTGTTGGGCATGTGCGCGACCTGCTGCGCTCGCAGTTATCGGTGGATGTTGAAAATAACTTCGCCCCGAAGTACCGCGTTCCGAATGAGAAGAAAGCTATCGTCAAGGAACTCAAACAACTGGCGAAAGAAGCCGCAGAAATCTACCTGGCAACCGACCCTGACCGGGAGGGCGAAGCCATATCCTGGCATTTGATGGAGGCCGCTGAAATTGACCCGAAACTGGCCAGGCGCGTGGTATTTCACGAGATTACCGAGAATGCCATTAGCGAAGCATTCTCGAACCCGCGCGAAATTAATATGGAATTGGTCAATGCCCAACAGGCCCGGCGCATACTGGACCGGCTGGTTGGATATAGCATCAGCCCGATCTTGTGGGAAAAGGTCCGCAGCCGCCTTTCGGCGGGACGCGTACAGTCCGTGGCTTTGCGTTTGATCGTGGAGCGTGAGCGCGAGATAGACGCCTTCAACCCGGTGGAATACTGGTCCATTGGGGCGGAATTGCGTCCGCAGGGCCAAAAGCAGACTTTCATTACTAAATTGTTGAAGATTGATGAAAAAGACCCCGAATTGGGCAGCGAAGAAATCGTAAAGCCCCTTTTGGTGGATATGGAAAAAGCGCCTTATATTGTTACGCGAGTGAAGCGCAGCGAAAGACGGCGCAAACCGTCCGCGCCGTTCATTACGTCAACGCTCCAGCAGGAAGCCTCCCGCAAATTTGGTTTTACCACCAAGCGGACGATGGGCCTCGCGCAGGGTCTCTATGAAGGCCAGGATGTTGGGGAAGGCGGTACAACCGGTCTCATCACCTACATGCGAACTGACTCGACCAACATCGCTGAGGTTGCGCGTAATGAGGTGCGGGCGTACATTGCCCAACGCTACGGTAACGATTTCCTACCTGAAAAGTCTCCGGAATACACAAAGAAAGTGGCCGGCGCGCAAGAGGCTCATGAAGCCATCCGCCCAACCTCGGTTTTACGCGACCCGGATAAGGTAAAGCCATTCCTTGATCCAGCTATGTTCAAGCTCTATCAACTCATCTGGCAGCGCTTCGTCGCTTCGCAAATGGAAACCGCAGTATATGACACCCTCTCGGTGGATGTGACCGGTCAGGGGTCCGACCACGTATACACGCTGAGAGTAGCAGGTTCGGCGGTCAAATTCCCTGGATTCCTGATTGTTTATGAAGAAGCGAAAAATGAGGATAAGAAATCTGAGGAAGAAGACGAGATGAATGTCCGCATCCCGGCCTCGATTGCTGAAGACCAAAAGCAGGAGTTGGTCCGGCTTATCCCGGAGCAGCACTATACCCAACCGCCGCCGCGTTATTCGGAAGCCTCGCTGGTGCAGATTCTGGAGGAATACGGCATTGGACGCCCATCCACTTACGCTCCCACGCTTTCGACAATTCAACAGCGCGGCTACGTGGAACGCGTGGATCGACGGCTCATTCCCACTGAGACCGGCATCCTGGTCAACGATCTGATGGAACAGTATTTCCCCGAGATCATTGACCTGACCTTCACCGTCCGCATGGAAGAAGACCTGGACAAAATTTCCGAGGGCCAGGCTGATTGGGTCAAAATAATAGATGCTTTCTACAAGCCCTTCTCTGTCACATTGGCGAAGGCTCAGGCTGAGATGCCTGTTGTCAAGACCGGACCGGAGCCGATTGGGCGAGCCTGTCCGGATTGCGGCAAGGAGCTGGTCATCCGCTACGGGCGCTATGGCAAATTCATCTCCTGCTCCAGTTTCCCGGAATGCCGCCATACCGAAGCCTGGCTGGAGAAAATTGACGTGATTTGCCCGAAGGATGGGGGTGAAATCGTTTCTCGCAAAACACGCAAAGGCCGCATCTTCTTTGGCTGCGCTAATTATCCCAATTGCGATTTCACCTCCTGGAAACGTCCGTTGGCCCAACAATGCCCGAAGTGCAAGGGGATGCTGGTCGTTGCAAATAAACGTGAGGCGCAATGTCTGGCCTGCGAAGAAACCTTCCTTCTGGATGATATTGTCCCGGAGACTGCTTAGGAGGATGCCATGATTTGGCTATATCTTGACCCTGGTTCAGGAAGTTTTCTCGTTCAACTGCTGATTGCAAGTATTGCTGGCTTGGTCATTTTCGTTGCTGCCAGTTGGCGCAAGATCAAACGGCTGTTTAATAAGAACAAGGTTCAAAACGACGAAAGCGATGATGAAGACGAAGACGATTAGTCTCGGCGCATCCTTCCGGGACCCGAGCGGATTTCTTTTCACCCGCGAGGGTGTTTTGTACCGGCAGGTGAACCAGGCCTACGCCGACGATTACACGCGGCTGATAGAATCCGGTCTATACGAGAAACTGGTCAAGACCGGACTGCTCGTCCCTCACACGGAATCGGACACCCAGCCTTTTGACGAAAAACGGTTGTTTAAAGTCCTCTGCCCGGAGCGGGTGCCGTTCATATCGTATCCATATGAATGGTCCTTTGGACAGTTGAAGGACGCGGCCTTGGCGACGCTGTCCATCCAGAAACGTGCTCTCAAGCTGGGCATGTCCCTCAAAGATGCCAGCGCGTATAACATCCAGTTCCACAAGGGAAAGCCGACGCTGATTGACACGCTTTCCTTTGAAACTTCCAAAGAGGGCGAGCCATGGGTGGCCTACCGGCAGTTCTGTCAGCACTTCCTGGCTCCACTGGCGCTGATGGCCTACCGGGATGTGCGCTTGAACCAATTGATGCGCATATACATTGACGGTGTTCCGCTTGACCTTGCCAGCCAATTGCTTCCCGGACGCACCCGCTGGAATTTAGGACTTTCGACGCACATCCATTTGCACGCAAGTGCGCAGAAACGCTATGCGGATATTTCCGTGACCGAGGCGCGTGGCGGACGCAAAATGAGCAAGGAGGCTTTGCTCGGCCTGATTGAGAGTCTCCGTGCCACCGTCCGCAAGTTGGAATGGAAACCCGCCGGGACCGAATGGGCCGATTATTATGCAGCCAACAATTACACCGACTTCGCTTTCGAACACAAGAAGGTTTTGGTGGGGGACTGGTTGTTGAAAATTGCCCCGAAAATCATCTGGGACCTGGGCGCGAACACCGGGGTTTTCAGCCGGGTTGCCGCTGAGACCGGAGCATATGTTATTTCATCTGATATTGACCCGGCGGCAGTGGAGGTGAACTACCGGCAGGTCAAAGAAAGCAACGAGCAGAATCTCCTGCCGTTGGTGCTCGACTTGACCAATCCAAGTCCGTCCAGCGGCTGGCAGAACCGGGAGCGCGACTCTTTCCTCCAGCGCGGCCCCGTCGACGCTGTCCTGGCGCTGGCGCTTGTTCATCACCTGGCTATATCGAATAACGTCCCGTTGGTACGGGTGGCGGAGTTCTTTGCCGTTTGTGGGGAGTGGTTGATCGTCGAATTTGTGCCGAAGAGCGATTCTCAGGTCCAGAAGTTGCTTCGCAACCGGGTGGATATTTTCAGCGAATACACTCGCACGGGGTTCGAATCAGCTTTTGGACAGTGGTATACCATCCAGTCATCCAGCGCTGTCCGTGATTCGGAACGCTGGTTGTACTTGATGAAACGAAAATAGGTCAGGGCTTTACCATTTTAAAGAGTACTGCGCAAAGATGTGAACCCATATTGATGTATATTCCTGTATTTTGATCGTTCAAAGTTCACGTATTTATTCAAGAAGCAGTAAAATCCCGTCATTTTCGAGCCTTTCGATACGGGAAAATTCATTGGTTTGGTTGTTACACCCTTTCGAGTTACAGTTTCCGAGAATGTAAAAACCATATAAATAGGTGTTGGCTAATTTGACAAGATTCTGTATAATTAGAGTATTAGTCGAAGCAATCAAAGGAGCTTTGCATGAAAATCCTTGACATCTTGAAGAAACCGTTCGTGGCCGCTGCGCTTGGGTTCGTTGTGGGTCTGTTCATAGGCCTGGTGGTGCTGGGGTGGGGGTTGTGGCCGGTGCAGTGGACGAACGCCGACCCATCCTCCCTGCGCCCTGATTTGCAGGAAGATTATTTGCGCATGACGATAGACTCATTCGTTAGTAATCCCGTAACTGGGCTTGCCATTCAGCGCTACCAGGCGCTTGGCGCGGATGGGCCGGCTGTTTTAGCGAGAATCAAGGCAGGGTATCCAGACCAGAACGCCATCCTGAATTTTTCCAAAGCGGTTCAAGTCACCACACCCACGGCAACTACTACCCCGGGCAGTGGGCAGACGCCTGCTAAACCGGGTGCATTGACCGGTATTCTCATCATCGGTGGCGCGCTAATCCTGTTTGCCATTCTGGGATTTGCGGTTTTCAAATACTTGATTCCGCTCTTCAGGCATACCACATCTGACAGCCCGGCTAATCGGGCGCGTGATATTACTAGCCAGGCCGAAATGACCGATTATTCCGCCCAGGGCGACGAACAGCCAATAGCTCAATTCTTGACCACTTACGTTCTTGGCGACGACCTGTTTGACGACTCCTTCAGCATCGACTCGCCATCCGGCGAATTTCTGGGCGAGTGTGGCATTGGCATCTCGGAAACCATCGGCGTCGGCGAACCCAAAAAAGTAACCGCCTTTGAAGTCTGGCTGTTCGACAAGAACGATATCCAGACCGTGACAAAGGTGTTGATGAGTACGCGCGCTTTCAACGATGTTGCCACTTTCCAGCGTCTGCAAGCCAAAGGTGAACCGTTCATGGTGGAACGCGGCAAGCAGGTTGTGCTGGAAACAGCAGCTCTGCAACTGGTTGCGACCGCTTCGGACATGGAATATGGTCAGGGAGCGTTGCCGGAGGACAGTTACTTCGAGCGCCTGACGTTGGAAATTGCCGTCTGGCCTAAAGTTGTGACCCCGGCCTAGAAACATACGGGCGACCCGCAAGGGTCGCCCGAGTTTTTTTATTCGATCTCCATGATTTTTAATCTGATTTTCCCGCCCGGCGTTTCTGCCTCGACCATCTCGCCGACGCGGTGATCCATCAGGGCGCGACCGATGGGGGATTCGTGGGATATTTTCCCGGCGCGCGGATCGGCTTCCTGGGCGCCGACCATGTGGAAAACCTCCGGGTCGAAACCGTCTTCCTGGACGGTCACGCGCACACCAACCGCGACCACATTCTTCGGAATACTCGTCGCTTCAACGATGATAGCACTGCGCAGGGCGAATTCCAGTTCCTGGATGCGGCCTTCGAGAAAACCCTGGTCTTCCTTGGCTTTGTGGTAGTCGGCATTCTCCGAAAGGTCACCCATCTGGATGGCGTCGCGCAGGCGCCGCGCCAGGGCCTCTCGCTGCGGACCTTTCAACTCTCTAAGTTCGGATTCAATTTTGGCCGCACCATCGGCGGTCAGATAAGTGGGTTGTGTTTTAGGCATGTGACTCTCGCGATGCGGTTATGGCTTGAGATAAGGGTCGTGGAGCCGGGCGTGCTCTTCGATGGCATACCGGTCGGTCATCCCAGCGATGTAATCGCAGATGGTGCGTTCCAGACCTCGCCCAGGAATCCACTGCTGGACGTGGTCGGGCAGGATGAGCGGTTCGGCCAGGTAGGCAGTGAACAGGTCGGTGACGATGTGTTCGGCTTTAACCTGCATCCGCACTACGCGGTAGTGGCGGTAAAGTTTGGTAAACAGGAAGTCCTTCAGTTCACGGTTGCGGCGTTGCATGTCTTCGCGATAACCGATAATGTTGTATGTTAACCTCTGGATGTCGAGAGCAGACTTCACCCCGCTTTCCTTCAAACGAGTGTCAGTAGCCTGGATCATGTCTGTCACCAGCAATCCGACCAGGTTGCGGATCATGCTGTTGCGGTCCAGATCTTGCAGGAGAGGCCCGCTCCAGTTGTAAGTCTCGGTCAGGATTTCCCACAAGGCGATGCCGTCCAGCATTTGCGGGGTGATCATCCCGGAGCGCAGACCGTCATCCAGGTCGTGGGTGGTGTAGGCCAGTTCATCAGCCACGTTGCAGATTTGCGTCTCCAGATTGCCGCGCAGTTCGGGGCTGAACTCTCGGGCGTCGGTTAGGTCGTACTCGGACTCGTGCTTGACCATGCCCTCGCGTGTTTCCCAGGTCAGATTCAGGCCGGGAAATTCCGGGTAGCGTTGTTCGAGATCAGTGACAATCCTGAGTGACTGCTTGTTGTGGTCGAAACCGCCGAAGTCTTTCATCAACTTACTCAATGTATATTCCCCGGCGTGCCCGAAAGGCGAATGACCCAGATCGTGCGCCAGGCAGATGGCTTCCACTAAATCTTCATTCGCGCCCAGTGCACGCGCAATGGTACGGCCCACTTGGGCCACTTCCAGCGTATGCGTCAGGCGCGTGCGGAAATAATCACCTTCAAAATTAATGAAGACCTGCGTTTTGTACTCCAGCCGCCGGAAGGCAGTGGTGTGCAGCACGCGATCGCGGTCACGCTGGAAAGCGGTGCGGTAATCGGGTTCGTTATCCAGGTAGGCGCGGCCCTTGCTGTCCTTACTGCGCGCACCGTACGGTGCAAGGCTGCGGTCTTCGATCTCTTCTAGTTCCTGGCGGGAAAACATAATCTACTCTCTTTCAGCGAAAGTCCCGGTTCCAGCACGGGGTGGAACGTGAGTTTAGCGCGTGATGGGCGGGCTGTCAACAATGCAAACGTGTGCCAGGATTTTCCCCTTGCAAGGCACGGCGGGCGTTGCCCGGTTCTTCACCGGAGAAAACCAGCACTTCGAGACTCGGAACCTGTTCCACCAGCGCCAGCATCTCGGTGACTTTAGCCTGCATTCCGCCCGTAACGTCGGCTCCAGAGCTACGTCCCAAGCCAGGGGCCTGCTGTGCAAAAATCTTCGGCGTCATCTCCCTGATAAGACGCGTCCGGGCCGGGAAGTCTTCCCATACCCCGGCTTCCAGTCCGGCCAGCAGGATGCGTTCGGGGTGAAGCTGGCGCGCCAGATGAGCGAATAAATCCTCGGTGGAAAGGATCGTTCCGCCGCGGGCTTCGTCGAAAACCACGTCGCCGTGGAGAACCGGCAGCAAGCCGTTTGCCAGCGCGGCTTTCAGAGGAGCCAGGTCCCAGGCGGCAACTTGCCCGTCGCGGGCCGTCACCGCTGAGACGGGAGCCAGGGTTACAGCGGAGAGACCGGCGCTGCGTAAAGCCTCCACGACGAGTCGGTTCAGCGCCGAGGCCTGGTACCAGACTTCAGCAAAGCCGCGCCATGCTTCCGGTCCAGAAACGCCGCGGCGGGTGCCGAACTGGCTGGCGGCCTGGTGGCCGAAGGAACCGGAGCCGTGGCCAAGTATAAGGCGCAGGTCCGCATTTTCCTGCAACGCGGCGGAAATCTGGATAGCCAGGTTGTCCAGCGTTTCAAGACGGGGGGTATATGGGCGGGTTTTGTCGGTGATGAGCGACCCTCCAAGTTTGAGAAAAACGAACATGGGAAAAATGTAGCACGTTCCGCGGCGGGCGTCAAGAAGGTATAATCGAGTCAGATGAACCTGGATATTCACGCTGCAGTTGTCATGGCGGTAATACTCACCATTCTGGGTGCGCTGCTCAGCGTCTGGAGCGGGTTCCGCGCCATTCGCAAAGGGCGCAAGGTGGCTTATTTCCGCTTGAGCCGCAGGCAGGTGGCGGCGGGTTGGTGGACGATCATTTTTGCGGTGTTTTTGGTCGGGTTTGCCTTCCTGCTGGGCCGTTTTGGCGAACCGGTGTCTTACCGTCTTTTCCCGCCCAGCCCATCACCTTCGCCAACCCCGACTATTTCACTGACACCAACCATCAGCTTGACTCCGACGATTTCGCTGACGCCTACCATCACGCCAACCCCGGAGATCAGTTACACCCCAACGCCTACCGGGACGCCGTTCCTGCCGATTGTCATCGAGGCGCAGTTCGAGAGCACGGTCACGCCCAACCCGGCGGCAATTTTCAGCCCGCTGGTATTTTCGCTGTATGTGAACAATTACAGGGCGATCAACCCGCAGAAGGTCTTTCAGAACCCTATCAGCCGTGTTTTCGTTACCTATTCTTATGATGGCATGACCAACGGTGCGCAGTGGACGGCAATTTGGTACCTGAACGGTCAATTGTTGAAATATGAGACTGGCTCCTGGGAAGGTGGCACCGGTGGTGCTGGCCAGTATGAATTGAACCTTCCAGCCGAACAATGGCTGACCGGAATATACCAGTTGGTTTTCTTTGTCGGGACGGACTGGAAGGTAGTGGGAGAGTTTCGTGTAATGGGCGAACCGCCTACAGCGACCGTCTCGCCGACACCCTCCCTGACGCGTACTCCCACGCTGACTCCCACCGCAACCCACACTCCGCTGCCCTCCTGGACGCCGCGTCCCACCGATACCCGCTGGCCGAGCCAGACACCCACGAAATAAAAAAATGGGAGAGGACAATAACCTCACCCATAATATCTAGGCACTTACCTTACGCAAAACGTCCCGCAGGTTCCCGTAATTCAGGCTTGCTTTCTGTCCAACCTGCGGGACGCTGCGAAACATCAGTTAGGCAGTCTTTTCCCACCTCTTGGAAAATTCTTTTGCTATTTGCGCTGCCAGCCGGGCATTGTTGAGCAGAAGCGCCAGGTTAGCTTTCAGGGATGCGCCGTCGGTCAGTTCGGCCATCCTCGCCAGCAAGAAGGGGGTAAGAACTTGTCCGTGGATTCCCTGCTCGTGGGCTTCGCGGCGGGCCTGTTGGATTGCGCCGTCCACTTTTTCGCGGGGAAGTTCTTCTTCGGGCGAAACCGGTTGGCAGACCAGCACGGCGCTTTTCATGCCGATTTCCCAATGCGCTTTGACGAACTCGACAATTTCCTGAGGCGAATCCAACCGTGCGCTGACGGGTAGTCCGCTTTGGCGCGAGTAGAAGGCGGGGAATTCGTCGGTCCCGTAGCCGATGACCGGGACGGCCATTGTTTCCAGATATTCCAATGTGGCGGGCAAATCCAAAATAGCTTTTGCTCCGGCGCAGACGACGATCATCGGTGTGTTAGATAATGCCTGCAAATCGGTGGAGATGTCCATCGTCTCCACCTCGTGGACACCGCCGATGCCACCCGTGGCGAAGACCTTGATCCCGGCCCGCTGCGCCGCGAACATCGTCCCGGCGACGGTGGTTCCTCCGCATTCTTTTTTGACGATGGCGGTGGCGAAATCCCGGCGGCTGATCTTGCGAACGTTATCTTCGTTAGCCAGGCGTTCCAGTTCCATGTCCGTTAATCCGACGCAGATGACCCCATCCAGAACGGCGATGGTGGCGGGCGTTGCGTCGTTCTCGCGGACGACGCGTTCCATGTCGCGCGCCAGCATCAGGTTTTTCGGGCGCGGCAGTCCGTGCGTTATGACGGCCGATTCGAGGGCGACCACGGGTAAGGATGAACGCAGCGCCTGGTTGATCGTGGATGAACCATGATGGGGGAGAGAAAGAGAATCGGTCATGTGGTTAATTATGGATAGATTATTTTCAAGTCTGATTGTATACTGGAATTGGTCAGTTTGCATTAAAAAAACTGAAAACACACATGCTTACTTAACCTGAGTATTAAAGCAATAATTCCAGGAAGAGCAGAAAGCCAGGCTAATTACGCACAGTCTGCTTATCGGATGGTTTCCGCCGTGCTCAACGAGATTAACGGTAAGTGACTGACCGGCAGAAAATACTTTTCATTTCAAGGAGGTGTCCTGAGCTTGTCGAAGGGTTCAAGCTAGCGCATTCGTTTCCTTAGGAAAAAGCAATCCTATTTATTTCCTTGGCAAGGGGTGCAGCCCTACACTCTCGCTTTTCTCTGTGAATCTTGGTGGAGAAAGTCCCCCTTGGTCAAGATTGTTTTATTTTATCTCATTAGCCTCAAAAATTTGGAATAAGGATGAATGCATGCATTTTTATCATCAATCTGGCAACGATAAGAAATATACCGGTTTGAGGGGAAGGCGTTGGCGGGCTTCAAGATTCAATTTTTCATAATTCTTCACCCATAAGTCAACAAATGATTCCAGATCAATAAGGCGAATATATGGATGAACATGCATTAATGCCTCCTCCTTCACCTGATTGGTAAAACCATTCGAGGAAACCAATATCCCATGATCATCTGGTCCAAGAACCGATAACATGGCTCCCAGACCCTCCTGTGTCATAACTTGTCCCTTATGACTTACATGAACGACAATCCGTGGTTCTTTCGCTCCCAAAGGATCAGAAAAAGCGATTATGTCAATTTGCCCTTTTTCTTTTTGGGGGGGAGCGACCCAGACCACATAATAACCTATTGCCTGAAGGAGTTCGCAGGTTAAGGTTCTGAATTCTAACGGAGACATCCCTTGAATAAATTGATAAATTTGTTCCCAGGAATTTTCTTCCGCTTCATACTTTGTTATCGAATTGATATTGCGTAACCGTTTTTCTTCGTTCGCCTTCCATTCTCTATATTGCCGAATGGCTTCTTCGAAAAATTGTTCAGCAACAACATACTGTTTGCTCGCCTTTCGGCCTATATCGGTAATATACCAGCGACCCTTTCGGGTTTTTACAAGCCAGCCAGCTTTAACAAGCGGGATGGTCGCAACCCGGATAAGTACTTCGTACCTTGGCGAACTGACCGCAAAAGGAAAATAACCCCTTTCATATTCTGATAACTGTGAGGATTTTCGAACATGTTCAAAAATATCGTGAACGGGTAATCCATCGGGCTCAAACCACAGTAATTCAAAAACCCGCCGTAAGATCTCTCCCATTCTCTGCGTAGTGATTTCAGGCATGACTCAAATCCTTAAACTCGGAATAGAGTGAATCTCCTGTGTTGTCAACAAAATGATTTTGCTAATCCTTTTATTCATAATTGTATTATAGTATAAATTTTCGGATACTATTAGCAGGTTGATCAACAGGTTTGACAGCCGGCAGCCTTTGATGGACCGGTAACCAGGGGTTAAAGTTTATGTGTTTGCAGGCTCTCTATTAAGAAAGGAAGGGGAGACAGGGTGATCTTCAGGTTTGCGAAAGAGCCTGGATCAATCCTTCCAAAGGCCGTATTTCTGACGGCTTTGTTTTGTATATTCCACGACAAGTTGATCTGAAACGGCATTTTTCCCTCCCATGATCAAATAACCTGGAGCCCAATAATCACTGGAAAGATTCTCCTGCTTGTAAGGAGGAAAATCATCAAATAATCGTTTGGAAGTCTCTTTTCGAATTATGTCAATATGTTCACTCAGTGCGATTGTCGGAGGGATGCTGGCCACCCAGCGTAAATAATCCGGCTTGGCCTCAAGGGCTTCAAGCCGCCAACCATACGAAGTGTAAATTTCCTTCATGCAGTCTGAAACCAGATTTACCCGGTCCCTGGTTAGGTGATGTGAACTGAAGCGGGGAATTAGCAAGCAGGAATACGTTAGATTGTACAGACCATCTGAAACAGGCTCAAAAAGGATAGTTGGTTGATTTTCCTCTATCTGCCTGTTATTCTGGGTTGCATCATCTTTCATACCGCCATTATCACGAGCCGTGTGAATAAGTTTCTCTGTTGGCTGAGGGTTCTTCAAGTCTCCAAATAAATCTGCATTTTGTGCTTGATCGGTCTTTACATTGAAGGGTTGACCAGCCAGGTGGGCGTTGACAAATTCGTTGAAGGCAAAACTCGAGGAACCAATTTCTACCTCTTCATGCTCTGGATTGAACGAGGAGTTGTTAAATTGCTTCCATGAAATTGGTTTCTCTTCAATTTTCCCTTTGCTATCCACATCTCCCCAGGATAATGCTTTGACCTGCTCATTGTCTCCATCCGGGAGCAGCAGGGTGCTTGCCAATTCATTTGTTTGCGTGCGGACTATGGAGAATGGAATCTCTGAGTCGAATACCAAGGCAAGAATCACACCCATCGCGACAAGAGTGGCATAGAGTGCATGCTCGGTTTGGGTGGTTTCCAATCTAATGAAACGCATAAGATCGGCCTTATTCTTTCCATCCCAAGACTTTGTAATCAAGTGATCCACTTCCTGCACTGAGTCTTCTGAAAGCTGGCCGGTATATGACCAGAGTGCATGATTTTGTATTAGAAGGGCTTCCTGTGCGGACGATTTTTCAATCATGCGAGCGAGCTGCCGGGTAGCTAAAGCTGCGTCATTTAACCAATGCAAAGGTGCATTTTTCCCATCTTTCTCTGCATCCAAATCAATAATATTTGAGGAAATATCTTCCTTGCCAGTTTCAATACCGAGAGCAACCTGGAGATCGTGCAGCAATAGCGGTTTGCGAAGGAACTTCCAGGGCTGAATTGCCTCCAAATCAGTCGGTGGTTCTTCTTTTGATATTATTACAATTTCGATTGTGGGGTTGATTCGGCGAAGAGCACGTCCAAGGTCCAACAAGCGCATCTCCCCCATTTCCATGTCGAGGATAGCTTGTTTGCAGTCCTCATTTTGTTTTAAGTAAGAAATGGTTTTTGAAGCATTGGAGAAGTATTCACTATTGGACACCTCTTTCAGGCTCTCACAGATTAATTCCCCCAAATCTGTGTGAGGTGTCACCACCAGGATTGAGGACTTACCCTGTGGACATTTCGGAATTTGCAAGTAACCTTCTTTGTAAGTGGTCATGGTTGCCTCCAAACCATCTGGGCAGCAGATGCTGATCCCAATCTGAATTTACATAAAAAACCTTGCACTATCATCCAAATTAAACTTGGTTATAAACATTATTACAACATAGTATATATATTAGCATATAACTGAGAATTTTACAATATGGTAAATATCTCTACGAAATCAAGAAAAGTCACATGTTTCGATACTATATATAAATCTTTTTATAAGTTATTATATAAATATAAATTTGACAAGACGGATAATAATTTACAAATGAATAATTAAGTAACATTAGTATAATCGCAGTATATCCTGTAAAAATATTTCTATCAAAAAAACATTTTCACATACATCATTTGTGTTAGAATAATGTAATAATTTTAAACTCGCAATCCAAAATGGGTTTAAGTAAATATTAGTGAGGCGACCATCGTCAGATCCATTACGAATCCCAAACTTTTTTCAGGTCCATTTGCTGACATTCTGAAAAAATACTCCAGCAAAATTTCTAAAATTCCTTCTTTGCAATAACCTGCATAATGGATTTATCCCGAGTTACCGACCTTTTGGAAAGAGCGTTCCTGGAATTTCGAATCAGGCAAACGCGTTATCGTTTGTCTGTTTCGTTAAATAGTTTTGCTAATTATTTGGATTTCAGTCCTCCCATTGTAAATCAGTGGTTGAACGGAAGTCGTCTCCCTTCCCAAGGAAATGTAGAGCGCATTATTCCAAAATTGGTTGAACTACTGGATCTGGAAGTTTATGATCTCCTTGGTCTTCCACGTCCCGATCCGGATCTTCAGCGTCTAATCCAGGTTTGGCCTCGCATCCCAAAAGAATATCGTCAAGTGCTCGCCGGACAAGGGGAAAAATACGCGGCTGAAAAAGAATCGGATTCGGCCGCGAACCAACCTCCTTTACCGATGAGAGAACCCATTGAGCAAGGAATCGAAAACGACAAGCCTCCACTGCCCGCCACCACTACTTCGGTGATGGGTAGTTCTGGTTCCTCGGAGTCGGGCGCAGGCCCGTTACCTGCTTAAACATCATCTTCGACATCCGCATCGCCGGCGAGCAGGTTTACTGGCTGTCTCCAGCGCATTGGATATCTGCGCCAAGGGAGATCGATATTAACAGGTGAACCCTAAGTACGAGCCGCCCACTTTTTCTGGAATTATGGGATTTTTTTCGGGGATTTGCTTAAGGAGTATTCAGGAAAATCGAATGGTTAGCGTTGATTTCCACAGCCATACAATATTCTCAAACGATTCCCTCACTCGCCCGGAGAGTTTGATCGCTACCTCCCGCCGTCGCGGGCTGGACCGCGTTGTCATCACCGACCACAACACGATTGCCGGGGCGCTAGCTGCTCACGCCCTGGACCCGGAACTGGTTATCATCGGCGAGGAGATCATGACCACCCGCGGCGAGATCCTTGCCGCCTATGTGACCGAAGAAATCCCGCCCGGACTCTCGCCTCAGGAGACGATCAAATGCCTGCGTAGCCAGTGTGCGTTCATCAGCGTCTCGCATCCGTTTGATTCCTGGCGCAGTGGGGCATGGAAGCTGGAATACTTGCTGGAGATTGCCCCGTTGGTGGATGCAATAGAAATCTTCAATGCCCGTTGCATGATCCCCGCTGGCAATCAACGCGCCTCCGAATTTGCTCGCCAAAAACACCTTCCCGGCACGGCCGGATCGGACGCGCACGCCGCCTTCGAGTTGGGCGCGGCCACGTTGTTGCTGCCCCAGTTCGTCGACCCGGACGAACTGCGTATAGTCATCCGAGAAGGAAAAGTGCAGGGACGGCTGTCGCCGTTCTGGGTCCATTTCTTCTCGCGGTACGCTCATCTCCACAAAAAGGTTGTATAATACGCCCGATGGGGCGGTGGCGGAATTGGCAGACGCTGCGGACTTAAAATCCGCCGGTGGTGACACCGTGAGGGTTCGACCCCCTCTCGCCCCACAGATAGCCTTTTTAGGCATTTTTTGGCTAAATACCCTGTATATAGGGGGCATTCAGCACGATTAATTTTTAGAGAGTCCTCTGTGTGTCGAATTACTATAAAACACACTCAGGATTTCTCTATTTATTATACAGCAGAATTCAACATCGGGTTTAAAAGATTTTTTCTTTTATCCCTCCCGTACAGAGGAAATTATCCAATAAGGGCAGCTGTCTTTTCTAAACTAACTCGTTTCAAAGAATATATCATGGGTGGTTATGATATGTACGTTAGCAAACCAATTTGTTAATACTCTTGCGTTTATCTTATCCTCAACAGCCGTTATCGGGATATAAAACAGGTAAGAAAAATGATGGATTGATGGCACGAGGATAGCGCGGGCGACTCAAAATCGCTTGGTCGCAGGTCCGAATCCTGCCGGGCTCACTTTTTTAAAATCCCTTCCAAGGTTTTTTTGTTTACGGTTCGCCCTAAGAGCGTCTGATTGATTGGCAAAATAGTTGTTGAGTGTGATCATACTTCCTAGAGCTCAGATAAATCAAATTAATGTAACTATTTTTCTGTTCCCTGGTTTATCCATACCTCGGGGAAGCACCGCCCACGTTACTGGTCGGGCCGCCAAAGGGATCGCCATTCGGGCTAAATATAATCATCCCGCCAGCATCCCTCAATTGGCGCACATAGCCCAGCGCGTCGCCAATAAGTATTCCGTGTCTGCGTTGCTGACCTGCGCGAGGCAGCTGTTGCCGTAAGTGGATGTATTCGGACCGTCGTCAAGCACTTGCTTCAGGCCAGAGGCAAAATCTGAGATATGCGTTGTGGTCATGGCCACCAGCAAATTGAAATTCAACCTTGTAGAGAACTTATAGCGTTTTATGCAATCGTATGCTATACTACGATTGTGGTTAATCGTTTGAATTGGAAATAATTCATTATGGCTAATAATAATTTCTCAGATAAGGTAATTACAATAAAAGACATTGCCACGGTTGTTGGAGTATCGACCAGTACTGTCTCTCGCGTTCTCAACGGTACCAAGATGGACCTCATCAGTGAGAAAACCAGAGAAAAGGTCCTCAGGGCAGCTGGAGAGCTTGGCTACTCCTCCAATCCCCTGGCGCGTGCCCTGAAAGGTAAACAGACCTACCTATTAGGATTGATCGTCCGCGAGATTTCTGACCCGTTTTTTACTAGCATAATTTCTCATCTCAGTACACAAGCAGAAAGTCTCGGTTATCACATCGTGCTGGCTCATGCTCATAGCGATACCCAAGAAGCCATTCAGATGAGTGTGGCCCTAGACACCCGCCACCTGGACGGCATGTTTGTTTTAGGCGATTTGCATGATGATGAAACTGCCCTTCGAAGAATTTTACAAAAGAATCGGGTAGTGGTTGCTATGTGCCATGGACCGAATCCAGAGTGGATACCTAAGGTGAATATCGATAACCAGCTCGGGGTCACAATGATGCTGGACTACTTGTACTCCCTTGGACACCGCCGCTTGGCTTTCATCGACGGTGGTTGGCTTGGGGATATCCGGGAACGACTTGTAGTCTTTAAAGAATATGTCAAATTGCACAGTATTGATCAATCTGCCCAGATTATTACGGCCCCAAACAACGATGCCACAGGGGGCTACGAGGCATTAAAGGAGATTTTGGGACTTACTCCTCGGCCGACCGCTGTGTTCGCAGCAGATGATGTCATGGCATTTGGTGCATTAAAGGCGGCAGCAGATTCAGGTATTAGTGTTCCAAAGGATCTCTCAATCGTTGGCTTCGATGACGTGGAATTCACGCAATACACTTCTCCGTCGTTGACAACGATCCGACAGCCGATCGAAGAAATGAGTCGGCATGCACTATCTTTAATTATTGATCTAATCGAAAAGAAAAATATTACTCCGGAGCTGAATTCGACTCTCATTTCTCCAGAGCTGATCATTCGCCAGTCTTCTGGTCCTGTTCCATAACCGAGGTAACATGATGGAAGGCACATCCCCACAACGTGTTCTGGCTATAGGCGCACACCCAGATGATTTGGAAATTCAATGTGGTGGGACCTTGGCTCGTTTTGTTAAGGACGGCACGGTAGTCAGTATGGCAATTGCTACTAATGGTTCTGCTGGTCATATGCTGATCGCACCAAAAAAGTTGGCTCGAATTAGACGCCAGGAGGCAGAAATGTCGGCAGCGAAGATCGGTGCCACTTTCTTCTGGCTTGGTTATGACGACGAACTTATCGCCAACGATATTGAAACCCGATTAGCATTTGTTGAACTAATTCGTCAAGCTAAACCAGACCTAATCATCACTCACGATCCTCAGGACTATCACCCAGATCATCGCGTGGTCAGCCAGTTGGTGTTTGATGCCTCTTTCCTTTCTGGTCTTCCAAATATAAAAACAAAAAGCCCGCCTCATTATGGTGTGCAACCGCTGATCTACTTTGACACATTTGGCGGCATAGGTTTCCAACCAAGCGAATATGTGGATATTAGCGATACCTTTGAGACCAAACGCGAAATGCTCGCTTGTCATACCAGCCAAGTTAAATGGATGAAGGATCACGATCAATTGGATGTTATGAATATGATCGAGCTACACGGGCGAGAGCGCGGATTGCAGTGTGGTGTGGAGTTTGCCGAAGCTTTCCGCTCCGAGACGGTTTGGCCGCGCCTCCGTTCCTATCGTCTTCTACCTTGAGAAGGTCTATATGCAGATTTTTGACGTTATTGACCCGATTACCGAAGGAATGTGGTCTTATGATTCATCCATTTCCCCGGTACGGATTGAAAC
>JADGQD010000084.1 GCA_017882065.1 Anaerolineales bacterium
GGATAGGCAATGCGCCAATTCTGCGACCCAGTCATCATTGACCATTCTGACATCCCGCCGATCCCGGCCAGTAAGGTGAGCGGCATAAAGATGGTGGTGATGAAGGTCAGCCGCCGGACAATGATATTGGTTTCGTTGGCCACTTTGGTCATCTGATTATTCAGCATGGAGAGGTACATTTCCATCAGGCTGGTGACCAGGTCGCGGTACGACTCGGTCAGTTCGAAGAACTTGGACAGATGGTCGTAAATGTCGCGATAATGGTAGATGGCTTTATCCGGGATGAATGGGCTGTCCTTGCGGCAGATCTTGACCAGGATCTCGCGTTCGTGGAACAGGCTTTTGCGCACCGCCAGCAGGTCGCGGCGCAGATGCATCAATGCCGAGGGTTCGAAGCGCTCCAGGTTGGACAGGATCATTTCTTCGCCTTCGTTGAGCTTTTCCTCCAGTGCTTCGATCGCCAGGAATTTCTCATCCACGACCTGGTCCAGGATGATATGCAGCAGGAATGCAGGGCCATGTTTGGCGCTTTCACTTTCATTCTCCACACTGCGTTGAATATTTCTCAACAGTGACTGATTATGCGAGTTGTGGCTGCTGACCGTTACCAGGAAATTGCGGCCGAGGAAAGCGTCCACCTCGGTCACAGAGAGCGTCCCCTGGGTGTAGTGGAAGGCGTTGAACAGGATAAACGTGTTGCGGGGATAATCATCGATCTTTGGGATCTGGTTTTCGTCGACACAGTCTTCGATGGACAGGGGATGCAGTCCGAGCGGTTCGATCAGCAAGGAGAGATCCTCTTTTTTGGGTTGGTAGTAGTCCAGCCAGATATAGCCGTCACCTTTCATGACTTCCAGCGCATTTTCCAGGCTGGCAAGCTGCGTCAGGGTACCATCTTTGGCAATATGATAAAAACGCGCGTCTGTCATGCTCACCTCCGCTTTCTGCTGGGGATTGGGAACGTCACTCTACAGGGTACTGCGCAAAGATGTGAACCCATATTGATGTATATCCCTGTATTTTGGTCGATAATTGTTCACGGTTTTATGCAAGAAGCAGTAAAAGTATAGCATGGTTTGGTGCCATGCCTGGGTCAGGGAGGCTCTTCCGTTTCATCTGGAAGATCATAGCCACGCTTATCGCACGATCAGCGTGCTCTCCCAGACCGACCCGTCCAGCCCGAACGCTGCCACAAGCGAGCCTGGCCGTGGATGAGCAAATTATGGAAAAGCTCGAGCAGAGTGTTGTATAATTATATTCACTCGGAGTTGTAGAATAGCAATTGTATGAATCTGCACAAATGCTACTCTTTCGCTAAACCCGCCGCTTCAATCTCCCCTGCTGCCACCCGTTCGATTTATCTCAACCCTGAACTTGCTGTCAGCCAGAATTAACAAGCCGGAGGTAAGAAGATGAAAGACATCTATGTCATAGAATCATTGAGAACTCCGTTTGGTTCTTTCGGGGGTGTATTAGCGGATGTAGAGGCTCCGCACTTGGGGGGAACGGTGATGAAAATGCTTTCGGAACGGGCGGACCTTGACCCGGCGGCGATTAACGAGGTAATTGTTGGGCAGGTTCTGACCGGCGGCGTCGGCCAGGCCCCGGCGCGGCAGGCCATGCTTTACGCCGGCCTTCCGGATAGTGTCCATGCCATGACCATCAACAAGGTCTGTGGCAGCGGTCTGAAGGCGATCATGCTGGGAGCCGGGTCCATCGCCTTGGGTGACGCAGAGATTGTGATCGCCGGCGGGATGGAGAACATGTCGCTGGCCCCATTCATCCTGAAAAAAGCGCGCTATGGCTACCGCATGGGACACGGCGAACTTCTTGATCTTATGGTCTACGATGGCTTGCAGGACCCGTACACCGGCAGGCACATGGGCGAAATTGCGGACTCGGCCGCGAAGCGTTACAGCTTCAGCCGCGAGGCGCAGGATGAGTACGCCATCCGGTCTTATCAGTTGGCGCAGAAGGCGGTCAAAGAGGGAATATTCAAGGACGAGATAGTCCCGGTGGTCAAGAAAAGCAAAAAGGGTGAGGAAGTGATTGCGGATGATGAAGAACCATTCAAGGTTGATTTCGAAAAACTGAAGCAACTCCGCCCGGCATTCACCAAGGAAGGGACCGTCACGGCGGGTAACGCTTCGACGATCAGTGACGGTGCGGCGATGACCCTGCTGGCGGGCGAGGCGGCGCTCAAGAAGTACAGCCTGAACCCACGTGCCCGACTAGTCGCCTGCTCGACCTGGAGCCTGTCCCCGGACCTATTCCCGGATGCGCCTGTGGGGGCAATCGAGTCAGCCTGCAGCAAGGCGGGGATTAAGATTTCTGATATTGACCTGTTTGAGATTAACGAGGCATTCGCCGCCGTGGCGATGATTGCCGTAAAACAGTTGGAGCTTGATCTGGCGCGGGTGAATGTCAACGGTGGCGCTGTGGCCATCGGCCACCCCATCGGTGCCAGCGGCGGTCGGCTGGTAGCAACGCTGATTAGAGAACTGAACCGGCGGCAGGTCCGCTATGGACTGGCCACCCTTTGCATCGGCGGCGGCGAGGCAGTGGCGGCTATCTTTGAAAGAGTCTAGCTCATTCCAAGGCAAAGTGTGGATTTCAGCGGGTGAAAATCCACACTTTGTTTGAATTATCTTCTAAATATTAATCGGAGGAAAAAATGGTCAAAAGCATCGGTGTTTTGGGTGCCGGGCAGATGGGGAATGGGATCGCCCATGTTTTTGCGCAGCACGAATACCAGGTCCGGCTGTACGATGTTTTTCCCGCCCAAATCGAAAAGGCATTAAAGACAATCGAGAAGAACCTGGGACGGCAGGCCGAAAAGGGACTCATCCCTGCCGACAGCGTTCCGGCCATCCTGGGGCGGGTCACGGTGGTCAAGGATTTGAGCGGGTTCGCCGATTGCAGCCTGGTGGTCGAGGCGGCGACTGAAAACGAGGCGTTGAAACTCGACCTGTTCCGCCAACTCGACGAAGCCGTGAACAAGGATGCCATCCTGGCAACCAATACATCGTCCATTTCCATCACCAGGATTGCCGCCGCCACTAAACGGCCTGAGAGGGTCATTGGCATGCATTTCATGAACCCGGTGCCGGTCATGCAGTTGGTGGAGGTGATCAGGGGACTGGCCACGAGCGATGAAACCTTCCAAGTGATCGCCAGTCTGGTGGAAAAACTGGGGAAGGTGATGGCAGTTTCCCAGGATTATCCGGGCTTTATCGTCAACCGGATTCTGATGCCCATGATTAACGAGGCCATTTTCGCCCTCTATGAAGGAATCGCCACAGCCGAAGATATTGACAAGGGGATGAAACTTGGCACCAACCACCCGATGGGGCCGCTGGCGCTTGCGGATCTGATTGGCCTCGATACTGTGCTGGCAATCATCGCCGTCCTTTACGAGGGCTTCAAGGATCCCAAGTTCCGGCCCTGCCCGTTGTTGGTCAAGATGGTGAACGCCGGTTATCTTGGGAAGAAGTCTGGACGCGGGTTTTACATGTACTAACCCGGAAAGAATCAGCTGAGAAGCATTACACTTTGTGTTCAATTTACCGCTGTTCATCAGCCAGTTCGGGCATTTGAGAGGAGCCAAGCGTGAAATATAACCATATTCTGATCGAAGTAACCGACAATATCGGCTGGTTGAAGGTCAACCGCCCAGATAGCCTGAATGCCCTGAATTCTGAAGTAGTCGGGTCGTTGGAATACGCCCTGCGTGATCTGGAGCAGGACGCGGCAGTGAAAGTAGTTGTGATCACCGGTGCTGGTGAAAAGGCTTTTGTAGCAGGGGGGGATATCAAGGAAATGGCTGCCATAGCTCCCCTGGCAGCACGGGCTTTTGCCCGTAAAGGCCAGCAGATGATCGAGTACATCGAAAAAATGCACAAACCGGTCATCGCGGCGGTCAATGGCTATGCCTTGGGCGGCGGGCTGGAACTGGCCCTGGCCTGTGACTTTATCTATGCCTCGGATAAAGCCAAACTCGGCTTGCCGGAGGTGACTTTGGGGGTGATCCCTGGCTTCGGCGGTACGCAGAACCTGCCGCGGCTGATCGGTCCCAATAGGGCCAAAGAACTGATTTTCAGTGGCAAAATCCTGTCTGCGCAGCAGGCCAAGGAATGGGGGATTGTCAACGAGGTCTTCCCGACGGAGGAACTATCGGCCAGGGTGATGGAGATTGCCCAGGCGATTTCGCGCAATGGGATGATTGCAGTGGCAAGTGCAAAGGATGCCATTGTCAATGGGCTGAACATGGCCAAAGAAGATGGCCTCCGTTACGAGAGTTCCCTGTTTGCCACGCTGTTCATCACGGAAGACCAGAAAGAGGGCATGCAGGCGTTCATAGCGAAACGGAAACCAGAGTTTAAAACCAAGTAAGGAGAGATCAGCATGGATTTTGAGTTGAGCCAAGACCACAAAGTATTGCAGAGCAGTGTGCGTGATTTTGTAGAAAAGGAAATCAAGCCGATTGCCATACAGATTGATGAGATGCACCATATCCCTGAGCAACTGGTGCTGAAGATGCGAGAAATGGGGTTACTGGGGAGTTACCTGCCGGAGGCGTACAGCGGCGCAGGGCTGGACATCCTTTCTTATGCCATCGTGGTGGAGGAGGTGTCCAAAGCCTGCGCTTCGAGCGGCGTCCTGATTTCCGCGCATACCTCCCTGGCATGTGATCCGATCCTTCAATTCGGCACCGAAGAACAGAAAAAGAAATTCCTTCCCCCACTGGCTTCCGGCGAGAAAATTGGTTGTTTCCTGCTCACGGAGCCGGAAGCAGGCAGCGACGTGGCGGGATTGGTCACCACCTATCAGAAAGATAGCGACGGTTATATCATTAATGGCAACAAAATCTTCGTCACCAATGGCGGCTATAAGGGAACCGGGATACTCTTCGCCTCAATGGACAGGAGTCTGAAACACAAGGGAATCTCGGCCTTCATCGTTGATCTGGAATCAGAAGGCGTGGAGATTCTGAGAAATGAAAATAAATTGGGAATCCGGGGAAGCTACACCACCTCCTTCGCTCTCAACAACCTGCGGGTGCCCATGGAAAACCTGCTGGGGAGTGAAGGGCAGGGATTCAAGATCGCCATGGAGACCCTGAACGGAGGCCGGATCGGTATTGCGGCTCAGGCGCTGGGAATAGCAGAGGGGGCCTTCGAGCGGGCGCTGGCCTATTCCAAGGAACGGAAGCAGTTTGGTCACCCCATCAGCGAGTTACAAGCCATCCAGTTCAAGTTGGCGGATATGTATACTCGTATCGAGACTACTAAGCTCATTGTATACCGATCCGCCTGGCTCAAGGAGAACAAGAAGCCTTACGCCGCAGATTCGGCAATGAGTAAACTGCACGCCTCGGAAACCGCCACATTTGTCACGAAAGAAGCCATCCAGATCCATGGCGGTTACGGCTATGTCACCGAGTATGAGGTAGAGCGGATGTATCGTGATGCAAAGATCACCGAGATCTACGAAGGGACAAGCGAAGTGCAGCGACTGATCATCTCAAGGATGCTGCTATCTTGATTTTTTCGCATCCCGAATGAAACCCTGTCTCCCAGGAAGAATCAGACATCGAAATACAGCAGTTGGATTAGAGGCGAGCTATGGATTTTACAAGAGAAATATACTGGAATGTCGGGCATGGTGTTGTGCTGCCCATGTATCTGTTTGCTGCGATCACCCTGGCGATTTTAATTTACGGTTTTATCAAGAGAATCCGGGTCTACCGGCAGGGAAAGCCTTTGCAGCGTCTGGATCATCTCCCCGCGCGCATAGTGCGGCTCGTGAAAAGGGGGCTCGGCCAGCTCAGGGTAATGCTCGTCAAGGCGCCGGGAATTACCCACGCCCTCCTGTTCTGGGGAATGCTGCTGCTCTTTATCGGTACCCTGCTCATCATGGCCCAGGTTGATTTTACCGAGCCATTGTTTAACGTCGACTTCCTCAAAGGTACCTTTTACCTGCTTTTTTCGCTGACCCTCGACATTGCCGGTGCGGTTGTTATTGTCATGCTATGCGGCTTCATCGTGCGGCGATATTTTTATAAGCCTAAAGGACTTGTCACCACCAAAGACGATTACCTCATCTATGGTCTTCTGATCGCCATCCTGCTGACCGCCTATCTGGTCGAAGGCGCACGGATGGCTGTCACCGAACTCAATAGCAACCCAACCCTGGCTCTCTTTTCTCCCGTCGGCCTCCTGGTCGCCCGTCTGCTGGCTGGGCTGAGTGAAAGCACCCTGCGGGAGATACACAGGTGGGGATGGTGGGTCCACTTCTTCCTGGCGATGGGTATTATCGTGGCCATCCCTTTCACCAAGTTCCGCCACCTCTTCACCACCCCCATCAACTATCTTTTCGCTGACTTGAGAGAGAAAGGCAGCATCGAGACGATTAATCTGGAGGCTGCGGATGCTGACCACTTTGGCGTGTCAACCCTCGCGGACCTGACCTGGAAGGATATCTTCGACGCGGACGCCTGTACCAGTTGTAAACGGTGTCAGGACCGGTGTCCGGCCTGGACCACCGACAAACCCCTGTCGCCGATGAAAGTGGTGCAGCAGATCGGGGAAGTTGCCTTTAACCGTCCCCAGGCCAATCTGATCGAGACCGTGACAAAGGATGCTCTCTGGGCTTGTACCACCTGCTTTGCCTGTCAGGAAATCTGCCCGGCTGATATCGAGCATGTCAACAAGATATTGGAAATGAGACGGTATCTGGTTCTGATGCAGGGAGAGTTTCCTGGCGGGGAAGTGATGACGGCTGTCAACAACACTGAGGTCAACGGCAATCCCTTCGGTTTGGCCTATGCCAGCCGGGGCGACTGGGCCGATGGTCTGGATGTGCAGCGGATGGCTGACGGCAGTGCGGTGGATATTCTCTACTTTGCTGGTTGCTACGCCTCCTTCGACAAGAGAAATCAGGAAGTAGCCCGAAACTTTATTAAGATCTGCAACGCCGCCGGGATAAAAGTTGGGATCCTCGGCAAAGAGGAAAAATGCTGTGGTGAACCTGTGCGAAAATTAGGGAACGAATACCTCTACCAACTTTTGGCGACCGAGAACATCAAGAAGATCAAAGCGTACGGTGTAAGCCGGATCGTTACCACCTGCCCGCATTGCTTCAACACCCTGGGGCGGGATTATCGGGATTTGGGATTGGATGTGGAAGTCGAACACTATGCTACATTCCTTGACCGGCTCATTAACCAGGGAGCTCTTCACCTCAAACCGCAACCGTTCGACTGCACCTATCACGACTCTTGCTACCTGGGAAGATACAAGGATATTGTGCGGGAGCCGCGCAATGTTTTACGCGCGGCTGGCGGGAGTATTAATGAAATGGATAAAACGGGACACGATAGTTATTGCTGTGGCGGCGGCGGTGGCCGGGTCCTGGCCGAGGAAAAGCTGGGGCGGCGCATCAATGTAGAGCGAGTGAAGATGGCCCAGGCTACCGGTGCCCCAGTCCTGGTTTCCAACTGTCCCTTCTGCCTCACCATGTTCGAGGATGGTATCAAGACAGGCGGCAGCGAAGGAAAACTCCAGGTCCGTGACCTGACGGAAATTATTGTTGAAAGGTTATCACAATAACGATGCAACTTTACAGTGTGCTCAGTAATGCTTACAAGTTGGATGGCGGGGCCATGTTTGGGAACGCAGCCAAGGCGGTATGGGAGCGCTGGATGCCAGCGGATGAACAGAACCGCCTGCGCCTGGCCACGCGTGCATTATTGGTCATCACACAAAAAGAAACGATCCTTTTTGAAACCGGCATCGGGGCGTACATGGAACCCAGGTATCGGGACCGGTATGGTGTGGATGAACCCGGGCATATGCTCTTAAAGTCATTGGCTCAAAAAGGGATTTCCCCCGCGGATGTCACCCGGATCTTCATCTCGCATCTCCATTTTGACCACGCGGGTGGGTTGCTCAGCGCCTGGCAGGCAG
>JADGQD010000085.1 GCA_017882065.1 Anaerolineales bacterium
AGTCTGAGAATCATTCCGGAATGATCACGTAGGATTGCAATCCGGTCCAAAACTTGAAGCTGCCTGAAAGGGCAGCTTCTTTATTGCCGCCAAGTGGGTTCCCTGTGTTTGGATAATATTAAGATGAGATGGGGCTCCGGCGCCTCGTGGCGCCGAAACAGCCGCCCCGCGGGGGTGCTTCGCAAATGGCGGCTTGGAGCCGCCTCGGCTAGGAATTCGGCTATACTTGCGCCATGCCGCGCGGCGACGTTCCCATCCTTTTTACCACCCGCATCATACGCCTGTTTGCTTATGGCTTTCTCTCCGTCATCCTGGTTTTCTATCTTATCGAGGTCGGCCTGGACGAGCGCGCCATTGGTCTGCTGTTCACATTCACCCTGGCCGGTGACGCCGGCATCTCACTCTGGCTGACCACCTCCGCCGACCGCATTGGCCGCCGCCGGATGCTCATCATCGGCGCACTGCTGATGGTGCTGGCGGGTGTTGTCTTTCTGCTCACCCGCAACCCGCTGCTGTTGACCGCGGCGGCCATCATCGGCGTTATCAGTCCGAGCGGCAACGAGATCGGCCCGTTCCTGTCCATCGAGCAGGCCGCCCTGACCCAGCTCATCCCGGACCAGCGCCGCACGCAAACCTTTGCCTGGTACAACCTGTCCGGTTCGTTCGCCACCGCGACGGGTGCGCTGGCCGGCGGCTGGCTGGCAAAAATTTTGCAGTCCAACGGCTGGAGCGCACTGTCTTCGTACCGGACGATTTTGACCGGTTATGCGCTGGCCGGGGGATTGCTCATGCTCCTGTTTTTTATCCTATCCCCGGCAGTCGAAGCCGCGCTGGACCTAAAGCCTGTCCGCCGGACCCTCGGCCTGCACAAATCTCGCAGTGTTGTAGCGCGGCTCTCGGCCCTGTTCGCGCTGGACGCCTTCGCCGGGGGGTTGGTCATCCAAAGCCTGATGGCCTACTGGTTCCGCCTCCGCTTCGGGGTGGACGAGGGCGTGCTGGGCAGCATTTTCTTCGGGGCGAATATTTTGGCGGGGATATCCGCCTTGCTGGCGGCGCGCATGGCGGCGAAATTCGGACTCATCAATACGATGGTTTACACCCATATCCCGTCCAGCATTTTCCTGATGCTTGTCCCGCTGATGCCCAGCCTGCCGCTGGCGATTGCTGTCCTGCTGGCGCGCTTCTCCATCTCACAGATGGATGTACCGACGCGCCAATCCTACACGATGGCAGTCGTTGCCCCGGATGAACGTTCCGCCGCTTCGGGCGTGACGAGCATTGCCCGGTCCGTTGGCGCGGCGCTTTCCCCGTCCCTGAGCGGACTGCTCTTTTCCATCCCCGGCCTGTTCAGCGTCCCGTTTTACCTGTGCGGGGGGTTGAAGATCGTCTATGATCTGGTGTTGTACAGAAACTTCAAGGCGCTCAAACCGCCGGAAGAAACACAGCCCTCCCCTTGACCATCTACCCTTATGAGGAGATTGCTCACCTGCACCGCAGGTGCGGTGCAAGTGCAGGTGCAGGTGTCGCTCCGCTCGCAATGACACAAGCCTAAAAGGAGAAAACTATGAAATGGATCACCCGTTCCCACGTGCACGTTGACCGCGTTGCCTGTCCATGGCTGATCACCCGTTTTGTGGACAGCGATGCCGAGTTCCTATTCGTGCCCAAGAACCAGATCGAGAAAGTAGCCAAAGAGACCGGTGCCATCCCCTTCGATGCGCCCGGCGTCGAACTTGGCCACAAGGACGGACGCTGCTCGTTTGAGTCCATTATTTTGAAATACGACCTGAAAGACCCCGGTCTGCTGCGTCTGGCGAAGATCGTTCATTCCGCGGATGTTTCGGAAGATATTGACAGCGATCCCATTGCCCGCGGCCTGGAAGCGATCGCCAGCGGCTACAGCCTGCGCTTCCCGGACGATTTGGAGAATTTGGAAGGCCAGTTCGAGGTTTACGATGCGTTGTATGCCTGGTGCCGGTTGGATGGGTTGAAAGCGAAATAGAAGCCATAACATCCGCCTTCCCAGGCGGATGTTTGGATATTCTGGTGCTGCGGGCAGGGCTTTCAAAAAGTCTACTGCTCCTAGTATAAATTTCTAAACTGAAGCAGCCAAAAAGCAGGGGAAGAACGACAATTTGGGTTCAGATATCTACGCAGTACCCTGTGAAAACCTGGTAATCCCCACCCCCTCCCGGAACGACACCGGGACGGTGTGACCCCCCGCCCCAGGGCGGGGGCTTCGGCGCCTCGCGGCGCCGAAACTGCCGATGGCGGCTTGAAGCCGCCTCGGCTAGAAAAAGATCTTGGGGTGTTGGCGGGCGGCAAAGCCGCCCGCCAACACCCCAAACCCCGAATTTGTGAAAACCGTGCTGCTGCGGGTCGTTCGAACCTTTAAATCGCATCGCGCAGGAGCGGGCAGGTCATGCAATGACCGCCGCCGCGGCCTTTGCCAAGTTCGAACCCCGGGATCGTGATGACCTCCACACCCGCGGCGCGCATCCGAGCAATCGTGTGCGTGTTGCGCTCATACGAGACCACCACGCCCGGTTCCAGGGCAATCGTGTTATTGGCATCATCCCACTGCTCACGCTCCATCTGGTACTGGTCGCCGCCCGTTTTGACCACGGTCAATTTCCGGACCTTGAGCGCGTCTGCCACGGCCGAGAGCATATCTTTCTCCACAGTGACATGAAAGTCGCCGGCTTTTTTACCGGGACGCAGGCTGATGGCCCGCACCTGGTCGACGACCTTGGGATAGATCGTGACCTTGTCGCGGTCGAGCATGGTGAAAACAGTATCGAGGTGCATGTGGGCGCGGTCTTTTGTCATCACACAGGCAATGACTCGGTCGGCGCTGCCCTTGGAGAAAAGCGCTTCGGCGGTCTGTTCGATCATGCTCCCCTGCGTGCGTTCAGACATCCCGATCAGAACGGTCCGGTTCCCGATTGGCAGAACGTCGCCCCCTTCCATGGAGGAACGCCCAAAGTTTTGCATATTGAACTCACCGTCGGTGGCATTGGGATACCAATATTCGAAACCGGCGTCTTTGAACATGGGATGGTAGCGGTAGATGGCAAGCAGGTTGAGCGCCTCCCTGCGGCGTGCCGGCCAGTACATCGGGTTGACCGTGACACCCTCGTAAATCCAGCACGACGAGTCACGGGTGAAAAGGGTATTGGGCAGCGGAGGCAGGAGGAAGGTGTTCATTTCCTCCAGAGCGGCTGCATGGAGGGATATTTTCCCGAATTTTCCCCAATCTATGCCGGATTCACCCGCAGTCAACCCGCCGATTAGATGCATGGCAAGAAAATCAGGACTGAGACCCCATAAGAACTGGCGGATCTCATCCACAAGCGACCAGCCGACGGTATATTCCGTTGCAACCTGCTCGATCACCAGGCGTTTGGCCTCCTGGTTGGCCTGCAGGGTCTCGGTGAGCAAGTCCAGCACGTAGAACACTTCCACGCCATGGGCGCGCATAACCGCCACAAACTGGTCATGCTCCAATTGGGCGCGCTCCACCCACAGCACATCGTCAAACAGCAGTTCTGCGCAATTCGCGGGAGTAAGCCGTTGCAGGCTTAACTCCGGCCGGTGAACAAGCACTTTACGGAGTTTACCGACCTCTGAATGAACACCAAAGAGCGACATCGCTATTCTCTCCTTTCACCGCGAATTTTTTTCTGGGGGAACTCCATTCGACCTCTTACAAAAGAAGAATGGGCATGCCCCCTCCGGGGATACCCTGCGGGTACTATGTGCTTTGCGAGGAGCCCGTCCCGCAGAAATTTTACCCATAGGCTGGCACTTCTGCAAGAGGTCTATTATTACAGGCCCTTTGTTCACCTGCGCGCTCATTATAAACGAGAGGGTGTAAATTAACAGAATGGTCGGGGCTTTCTTAAAACACATGGTGTGAATGCCCAATCGATGAGGCCAGCGAAGGCTAAAGGCGGTCTACCGAGCTTGAGGTTAAACCAAATACAGAAATTGTAATAAAAACCTCCCGCCAATCCACAGCGGGAGGACACTCCATTCCTACCAAACTTCGCTGCTCGATCCTATCACTTCAGCGAAAGGACGTCCGCCAGGGGTTTGCCATTGATGAAGATGGCTGCCTCCGTCACGGTCGAGAACTGCAGGACGGTCTGCTCGAGCTGTGCTTGTACGCGCGGCGCGTCGCATTCGCCGCCCATTAGCAGGGTCCCGGTGAGGAAAACACTGGCCTTGCCGCCGTCGATGCTGACGGTTTCCACCTGCAGGTCCGACTGGTACAGAGCGTTGTACAGGCCCGATTGACCGTAGTATTGATCTTTGACGGAAAGCAGTGCTACCAGGGCGGCCTTCAATATCCCCTGGGTGGGCGGAATCTCGACCTGGACAGGGACAGCGCTGTCGCCACACCCGACCGGGATGCCGGTCTGGCCGTTATCGTCCACGGCGATCAGGAAGATCTGGACCATGGGCTGGGTCGGCAAGTCCGTCGGGACCCGGGTATCGGTCGGCGCCTGGACGGTCGGCGAAAGCTGGGGATCTGTCAGCGCGGGCGGGACGAGGGCGACAGTCGGGACAGGAGCCGTCGTGGACGTGGCAGCCAGGCTGGCGGTACCGACCGGAGAATGTTCAAGACCGACCTCGAACGTGCCGTTGCAGGCCGTGATGAACAGAAGAACGAGAACTGCTGACAAAATGCGGGATTTCATGGAGTCTCCTGATTTGGATTGGATATGCCTCATATTTCTTATTTGCCTTTGGTGGACTTACCTACCCCTACTCCTTCTTGGATTGGTTCGGGGTGACTCATATTTGTCTTTGTTTGATTTCTATCCGGTCTAATTACAAGCCGTCGGCAGCAGAGCGTTTACATCGGTGCCATTATCCACCTGTTTGAATTTGCCGGCAATAATGCCCAGGGGTTGGAAGGGTGGAGTGGCCTGTAAAGAAGGCTGCGTAAGGTGCAGCGTGTAGCAGCCTACAAAGGTCCGCGTGGCACCCGAGGTGGTGAGCACCTTCATGGCTAGTGGCACCTTGAAATACAGGCTGCCAGCTGCTCCTTGGCTCTGAGCGATGCCAAAGGTGGCCGTGATGCCATCCGTGTCAGAATATCCAGCCGCATACGGGTCATAGGGTCCCGGGAAAGTGGCGGGGACTTGGAAGTATGAATAAGCCCGTACGTATTGCTTCAAGTTGATCGCATTTAGAAGAGAGCTGACGGTTTCGATCGGCCCACTGCGGTTGTCAATGAAATTGCTCTTATCGATATTGAGGCCGTTGCTTGAAGCGGAAAATGGCGGGATGCCTCCGACGGGATAGCCGCTGCAAGCCGTGGCCAGGACGCTGGCATCGCTGGCATTGATATTGGATGGTTGGGCCGAGCCCTGGGCAATGCCCATGGGGTCAATGATCGGAGAGCTATAGACATCCGGGGCTGTCTCATGGACCACGTAGCAGGCCGCATAATTGGTGTGCGTGTTGTTCTTCGCGGTGGCTTTCAATATAACCGGGATGGTGTAATATATTTGGCTCATCCCGGGATCCCCCGTGATCTGACCAAATACCAGGTTCACCGAGGCCGAATCTTTATAGCCATTGGCAAAGGAGGTGAAGGAGCCCAGTGAAGTGGCTGGATTAGCCCAATAATTGTAGGCTCTCAAATATTCCTGGCGGTTGATGGCATTGTAGAAAGAGACGATCACCTGTGAGGGTGTGCTGCGGTCATCAAGATAATTCGTTGTGGTTGGATTGGCCGCCGCCGTATTGGTGGCCGCCGGCAGGGTAGTAGGCAGGGGGGGGTTGCTGGGGACCAAGGTGGCGGTGGCCGCAGACAGGGTAACCGTGGGTAGGGCAGTATTGCTGGGGGCCAGGGTGTCAGCAGCCGGCGGAGCTGGTGTCGCCGTACTGTTGGAGGGATGTTCAATACCAACATCGAACGTGCCATTGCAGGCCGTGATGAACAGAAGAAGGAGAACTGCTGACAAAATGCGGGATTTCATGGGGCCTCCTGATTTGGATTGGATATGCTCCATATTATAGGACCTCCATGTCACGTTGGGGTGGCGTGGAGGTCACGGTTTCGAAATACACTGTTATCAATCTGTGACAGCTATTCTCAAAAAACAGGATCCCATTCTCTATCACATTAGCCGACTGGCAGGCGCAGGCTGAAGACCGTCCCCTGGCCGAGGCGGCTGCGCAAGCTGACCCGGCCATTGTGTCGTTCGGCGATGGCCCGCACGAGCGCCAGTCCCAGCCCGCTGCCTGGGATGCCGCGGCCGGCCTCGCCGCGATAAAGTTCCTCCCACACGTGCGGCTGTTCGTCCTCGGGAATACCCGGGCCGGTGTCAGCCACTTCGATGACTATGTCCGCCCCGTCCTCGAAGGCGCGCAGCTCCAGTGTATCGCCCGGGCGGCTGAATTTCAGGGCATTTTGCAGCAGGTTGTGGACGGCCAGCAGTAACAGGTCGGTGTCGCCTCGGACGTTCGGCAGGGGCCACGGGGCTTGGGGAATGCTCAGGTTCAGATGCCGTTCGGCCGCTCCCGGCTGCTCCTGGGACATGCTGAAGGCATCGCGCAACAGTGCGGGGACGTCCACCGGCGAATGCTCCACCAGGCGGACTTCCAGTTCGGCCAGCTTGCGCAGGTCGGCAGACAGGCGGCTAAGACGCAGGGTCTGGGTTTCGACGCTGGCCAGAGCCTCCCGACGGGCCCCTCCCGAGGGCAACTCGGCCAGGTTGGCCAGCCCGGCTCGTATGGCAGTGAGCGGGTTCTTCAGTTCGTGGTCCAGACGGCGCAGAAAGCGGCGGCGCTCTTCAGCCGCCGCGGCGTTGACCTGCTGCCGGGTCCGGCCGGACCAGCCCAGCAGGGCGAAAACCAACGCGGCCAGCCCGGAGAGCCCCAGCCCGAGGATGAGCGACAGGCTGCCCAAGTCAGCTCGCAGGTAGACGATGTGATCGTGATGCAAGTCGAAAGAAAGGAAAAAATAGAGCGCCAACCCCGCTCCCAAGACTGCCGGTGCCAATGTGACCAGCCACCGACCGTATTTCATGGGCGCGTTTCCACCGTGCCAACGAAGCGGTAGCCCTGTCCGGGGATGGTCTCGATGTAGCGCGGCCGGCCCGGATCGTCGTCCAAGGCTCGGCGCAGCTCGGCTATACGCGTGTCCACGGCGCGCGTGCCCACCGGGTAGTCCCAACCCCAGACCACGTCCAGCAGGCGGTCGCGCGAGACCAGCTCGTCGGGATGGGTCATCATATATTCCAGCAGCATGACGGATTTAGGCGTCAGGGCCAGTTCGGCCTCGTCCAGCCAGACGCGGTGGGAGGCCCGGTCCAGGATCAATTTTTCGCAGGCCAGGCGAACGGCCGCAGAGAGAGGCGGCTGGCCCGGTCGGGCGCGCCGCAACACAGCCCGGATGCGGGCCACCAGCTCGTGCGGATCGAAGGGTTTGTTGAGGTAGTCGTCGGCGCCCTCCTCCAGTGCCATGGCGCGCTCGCCGGCTTCCCCAACCTGGGTAAGCAGGAGGATGGGAGTCCAGTTGCCGCCCTGACGGAGTTGGCGCAGCACCTCGCGGCCGTCCAGCCGGGGCATCAGGACATCCAGGACAAGCAGGTCGGGGTGGCCCGTGGCGACCTTTTGCAAAGCCTCTTCGCCGTTGGAGGCAACCGTCACTGCGAAGCCCGAACGGCTGAGGAACGGGGAAAGGTTGTCGGTGATGGCTGATTCGTCGTCGACCAGCAGGATGGAGGGTTTGGGTTGCATGGATGATTCTCCCTAGTATTCTCGCACAATTTATTTTTTTAGTCAACGGATTGCTTGTGTACAGGTTGACATTGGAATAAATTACATTTATACTTAACATATGAACATATACTCAGGTGTTATATGAGTTTATCCCCCATCCCAAGCCCTTTCCTTGACGAACACACCGCCGCCCACGTGGCGGAACTCTTCCGCGCCTTCAGCGA
>JADGQD010000086.1 GCA_017882065.1 Anaerolineales bacterium
AATCGCATCTCGATGATCTTCCAGCAGCCGCAGTCGGCCCTCAATCCGGTCTTCAAAGTTGGTGACCAGATTGCCGAGGTGCTCAGTATTCATCAGGATTATGGCAAGGAAAGTGGAAAGAAACGTGCCATTGAGTTGTTGAGCATGGTGGGTATTCCGGAACCTGAAAAACGCGCGGATGCGTTTCCTCACGAGCTTTCCGGTGGCATGGCTCAACGTGTTATGATTGCTATGGCGCTGGCCTGTGTTCCCGAACTGTTGATTGCAGATGAGCCGACTACCGCACTGGATGTGACTATCCAGGCCCAAATCCTGGATATAATGCGCGATTTACGCAACAAAGTCGGTGCTTCGGTTGTTCTCATTACACATGACCTGGGTGTGGTGGCGGAGATGGCTGAACGCGTCGCAGTAATGTATGCTGGTCGGATTGTGGAGCAGGCCGATGTCAAGGCCCTGTTCGCCAACCCGCGTCACCCATACACCCAGGGGCTGATGGGTTCCATCCCTATTATGGGGAAAATTAAAGAGCGTTTGGAAGTAATCCCTGGCATGGTCCCCAACCTGGTTAATCTACCACCGGGCTGCCGCTTTGCTCCCCGGTGCAAAGCGCGCATTGAACACCAGTTACAAATTTGTACAGAGACTGAACCAGATTTGATCCCGGTCTCCGTGGTAGTCCCGGTTCCAGCACGGGGCTCCGATCACATTGTTCGCTGTTGGCTTTATCAAGATCGGGCGGGACATCACGCTCCATTGGGGTAAGGCAGTAGGAAATAATATATTCGATTGGAGTAGTTCTCAATGACCATGACGGCGATGAGCGAACCTATTGTCGGAAAAGATTTGGTGGTGGTAAAAGACCTGGTGAAGTATTTCCCTGTCCGCTCCGGGTTGTTACAGCGCGTAGTTGGGTGGGTGCAGGCTGTGGATGGGGTAAGTTTCACTATTCGCGAGGGAGAGACTCTGGGAATGGTGGGTGAATCCGGTTGCGGTAAAACAACCGTTGGACGAGCCATGCTGCGCTTGATTGAACCGACTTCGGGTTCGGTTAAATTTGGTGGGACAGATGTCCTTAGTTTGAAGGGGAAAGCATTGAAATCCATGCGCCGTAACATGCAAATCATTTTCCAGGACCCGTATGCCTCGCTCGATCCGCGCATGCCCATTGGTGAGTCGGTGATAGAAGGGCTGAATGTACATGGTATTGGTACTCACCGCGAACGGGCCGAAACCATGCTGGAGACACTGAAGAAAGTCGGTCTGGAAGATTATCACGCCCGCCGCTACCCGCATGAGTTCTCTGGCGGACAGCGTCAGCGCATTGGGATTGCACGTGCCCTGGCCCTGCGTCCCAAGTTCATTATCTGTGATGAGCCGGTCTCGGCGCTGGATGTGTCCATCCAGTCGCAGGTTTTGAATATCCTTAAAGACCTCCAGAAAGAATTCGGGTTAACCTACCTCTTTATCGCTCACAACTTGAGTGTAGTGGAACACATCTCAGACCGTGTGGCGGTGATGTACCTGGGCAAAATGGTGGAACTGGCTAGCCGCGAAGGACTCTATCGCGAAGCGCTCCATCCGTATACCAAAGCGCTGTTCTCGGCCATCCCGGTTCCCGACCCGACTATCAAACGGGACCGCATCATCCTGAAAGGTGACGTGCCCAGCCCGCTCAATCCGCCCAAGGGTTGTCGGTTTCATCCGCGTTGCCCGGTGGCAATTGACAAATGTTCGGTCGAGGAACCGGTCTTCAAGGAATCTAAACCGGATCACTGGGCAGCTTGTTGGTTGGTGGAATAATCTTTTTGGGAAACATATGTCCCCACATCGTATTTTGATTGTAGATGATCAACGTGAGATCAGCCGCCTGCTGCGGTCGACACTGGAAACCCTTGAGTATGAACTCGAGGTGGTTGAAATTCCATCCGGCGAGGAAGCCATTCTCTATAGCGCTCGCAAAAAAATAGACCTGCTGGTTTCTGATTACCGTCTCGCTGGAATGTCGGGCATCGAATTGATGCGCAAGGTGCAAAAAAACCATCCTCAGGCCAAGATCATTCTGGTGACCGGGCAGACCGATCCCAAGATCCGCAAAGAAGTTGCCGAGGCCGGGGCAGATGCCTTCTTCATCAAACCGGTCCCGATGGCCGATTTCCTGGACGCAGTTGAACGTCTCCTGAATTTGGTCGAGACGATTCTGCCGCCTGAACCGATTGCGGCTGATGATACAGAGATCCAGCGCGGCCTTCCGGACCTGCTGGCTGGCTTGCGCCAGGAACTGGCAGCGACCGCCGTTTTCCTGCTGAATGACGCCGGTCGAATCCTGGCGCGTGCCGGGGATCTGACGGATAGCGATAATGAAGTTGCCCTGATTTCTTCTTTGCTTTCAATTCATTATGCCGGACAGAAGGTATCGCGTCTCATCGGCCAAAAAACAGCCTCGAACTGGCACGTTTTCGATGGTGGCAAATATGATCTGGTTTTTGCACCAGTAGGGTTGACACTTGCCATGCTGGTCATCGGGAAGGGGATCGCTGGCGAGGATAAGGTATTGAAAACGGTTGACATTTTCTCGGCCGCGCGAAAGAACATTGAACAAGTGATTGGCGAGACAGCCCAGGGCACTTCGGCTGCCCAGGAACCGCTTATACCTCCGTTTGAAGAGATCGAGCAGAGAATGAAAGAAATGGAGCCGTTGTTCAAGGACGTGAAAAAGAAACTCAATTCCGCCGAGGTGAACGAGTTCTGGAATAACGCCGCCGATAAGCACAAAACACTCGCCAAACCAGACATGCTCTCTTATGAGCAGGCAAAACAACTTGGCCTGGCCCCCGAGGATGAGTCCTAGCCATGCCGCCGGGGCTGTGATACAATTCGCGCCGCCTTGGGGCGTTGTGCAATGGCAGCACGTCAGCCTTTGGAGCTGATTATCTTGGTTCGAATCCAGGCGCCCCAGCCTTCATCTCCGCCTGCCCGAAGGGCGGAGACTTTTTTTCCCCTATTCGAACCTCGTCGTATTTCTAACGCCGGCAGCGCAGGCCCTTTTGGTTAGGAGATACCTATGAAAATTACTGCTGTTATCCTCGCTGCCGGACAGGGCACGCGCATGAACTCCGATCTGCCGAAGGTGCTGCATCCCGTCTGTGGAGTGCCGATGATCGCCCATTCCCTGGCAGCTGTGAAAACCGCCAGTAGCGAGACGCCGGTCGTCATCATTGGACACGGGGCTGAAGCGGTGCGCGAGTTCCTCGGTGAGAGGGCCCGTTGCGTCGTTCAGGACCCGCAACTGGGTACCGGGCACGCCGTCCAGCAGGCCGAATCCACCCTGCGTGGCAAAACGGACCTGGTGCTGGTGGTCTACGCCGATATGCCGCTCCTGCGCCCTGAGACCATCAAGGGGCTCGTCGAGACCCAGAAAGCCAACAAGGGCCCGCTCACCATGTTGACGGTCAGCGCCGCCGATCCGCGCGGGTTCGGGCGGGTGGTCCGAGGTACGGGTGGCAGCGTGCAGGCCATTGTCGAGGAAGCCGCGGCGACGGAGGAGCAATTGTCCATCCACGAGTTGAACGTCGGCGCGTACTGTTTCTCCGCCGACTGGTTGTGGGATGCCCTGCACAAAATTAAAGTTTCGCCCCGTACCCCGTCCCCCGTACTAGAACCGGGACTATCACGCGGGAACCGGGACTACGCCGCTGGAACCGGGACTACCACGCAAAAGGGTGAATATTACCTGACGGATACGGTTGCACTGGCAGTGCAGGCCGGGCTGACGGTGCAGGCGCTGGTCAGCGATGACCCGGTGGAGACGATTGGCATTAACACCCGCGTCCACCTGGCTGAGGCGGAGGTGGCCATGCGCCAGCGCATCAATCGGGCGCACATGCTGGCGGGCGTGACCATCGTGGACCCAGCTTCGACCTACATCGAACCGGGTATAAAGATTGGCCGGGATACGGTCATCTGGCCGAATACCTATCTGCGCGGCAAGACGGTCATCGGCGAAGGTTGTGTCATCGGGCCGAATACGATCGCGGAGGATACGACTGTCGGTGATTGCTGCGAAATCCTGGCTGCCGTGATGGAAGGGGCCGTGGTCGAAGACAACGTAGGCATCGGGCCGTTTGCTCGTTTGCGCAAGGGAGCGCACCTGTGCAAGGGTGTCCACGTGGGCAACTTCGGCGAAATCAAGGATTCAACTCTCGGCTCCGGTACGAAGATGGGGCATTTCTCGTACATTGGCAATGCTACCATTGGCAACAATGTCAACATTGGTGCGGGGACGGTCACCTGCAACTACGACGGCGTGCACAAAAACCCGACCGAGATTGGCGAGGACGTGTTCATCGGTTCGGATACCATGCTGGTTGCGCCAGTGAAAATCGGGGCGCGCTCCCGCACCGGCGCGGGGGCGGTTGTCACGAAGGATGTGGAGCCGGATACGCTGGTGGTCGGCGTCCCGGCGCGGCCCATCAAGAAATTGAATGAGGCGAAAAATGATTAAACTGACCGAGGATGAACGCCGCGCGTTGATTGATCTGGCGAACGAAGCCCGTCGCCGGGCATACGTGCCGTATTCGAATTACCAGGTCGGCGCGGCGCTGCGGACCAGGTCCGGGCGCATCTTTACCGGCTGTAACGTCGAGAATGCTGCCTACCCAACCAGCATATGTGCCGAGCGCGTCGCCATCTACAAGGCGGTCTCGGAAGGGGAAAAGGAGTTTGATGTGATCACGGTGGTCACACCCAATGGCGGGACGCCGTGCGGCGGCTGCCGCCAGGTTATGGCAGAATTCGGTCTCGACACGGTTGTACTGGTCGCCAATGGCGAAGGCCGGTTGGTACAGGAGACCACCGTTGCCGGGCTGTTGCCGGGGGCGTTTACGCCGAAGGATATGAAGAGGTAGTAGGGGCGCAATATATTGCGCCCCTACGGGTTGTATGGTCGAACAACGTTCTTTCCGTGTTGAAGCTGTCGTCCTCCGCCATGCTGACTGGGGTGAGGCCGACCGCCTGATTACGCTCTATACGCGCGAGCGCGGCAAGGTGCGCGCCATAGCCAAGGGCGCCCGCAAGATCCGCTCCCGCAAGGCGGGACATCTGGAACCGTTCACGCGCGTGACCCTGCAATTGGCGCGCGGCCACGACCTGTTTATCGTCACCCAGGCTGATACGGTGGATGCCTATCTGCCCATCCATGAGAACCTGGTCAAGACCAGCCATGCAGCCTATGTTGTCGAACTGCTCGACCGATTCACTTACGAAGACGATTCTGAGAACTACAACATCTTTCGCCTGCTGACCGAGGCACTAGCGCGCCTGGAGAAGGAAGTTGACCCCTGGCTGGCGATCCGTTATTATGAAGTGCGGCTGCTGGATTTGCTCGGCTACCGCCCGCACTTGTTTGAGTGTGCCAACTGCGGCAGGGAGATCAAGGCGGAAGACCAGTATTTTTCTGCCGCCCAGGGCGGTGTGCTCTGTCCAGCCTGCGGAGTGGGTCTGCCGGGCGTCTGGAGCGTGTCGGTGGAGGCGCTCAAGTACCTGCGCCACTTCCAGCGCAGTGACTACGCTGGAGCTCAGCGGGCGCGGCCGGCTCCCGAGGTCCAGAGCGAAGTCGAGGCGCTTTTACAACACTATGTCACGTATTTATTGGAACGCGGTTTGAATTCCCCCGGTTTCATCCGTCAAATTAATAAGTAGGAGCAGGCCTATGTGTCCGCCCGTTTGTGTTTTTCCTGCCTGCGCGTCCATTCGATGAAGAAGGCGCGCATAGCCCATTCGATGAACCAGCCCATTTTCCGCCAGACGAAGGCCTGGAAGCGTGCAGAACGCAGCTTGTAAAAGAACTTGGCCAACCAGGTGCGCCAACGCAGGGCCTTGCCCAGTTCGGCCTGCAGGATAGACCGTTTGTAGCCGCGGAATGAGAAATCTTTTTTAGTAAAGGCGTCCTGGATGGCCTGTGCGGCAAACCCGCCATACCCCAAGGCAATGCTGATGCCTTCACCGAACAGGGCGTCCACACCCGCCGCGTCGCCCACCAGCAGGATACGCGGCGCGGAGAAAACGCTCTTCGCATCGAACCAGCGTATGGGGTGGCCTTCCAGTTTGTAATCGGACAGATGCAGTCCGTGCCGGTCGAACTCCTCGTCCAGGGCAAAAGCCAGCGGAACGTCGGCTTTGATAGAAAGGACGTTGCTATCGTAGATGCCGCGCACCCGTACAGGCTTGCCCTTCTCGACCGCCGGAAAGTCCCAGACATAACCCTGGATGCCCTGCGGGACCACCACGAAATCGAAAAAAGAATCGCTTTGCTTGTGGAAGGACTTCTCCGGTTTCGGCTCGGTGACGATCTCCAGCAGGCGGGCAATGTGCAAGTCCTCGTGTGGAATGATTGCCCGCCGGACGACACTATTGGACCCGTCCGCGCCGACCACGACCGCGGCGTGGTACTCGCCCTGGTCGGTTGTGACCACCACCCCGGTCTCGCTGGCAGCGATGCTCTTTACGGCGGTATTTTCATGGATGATGAAACCGCGTTCCCGCGCTTTGGCGGCCAGCCAGGCGTCGAACTCGTGGCGGCGGATGACACGAAAAGCGAACAGCCCCTTCTTCTCGCCGCGCATCCTCATACCCTGGCCGTCGAAATCGAAGTGGGCCCAGTCCACGTCCACGTGCGGGACTTCGGTGATATCCAGGCCCAGCTGACACAACACCACTTCGGCATCCGGCAGAATACCGCCGCCGCACAGCTTGGGGCGCGGGTGGCGCGCTTTTTCGAGGATCAGCGTCCGGGTGATGAGCTCTGGAGCCAGGTTTGCCAGGTGGAGGGCGGTGGAGATCCCGGACGGGCCGGCGCCCACAATGATGACATCGTATTGGTTGGCGTTGGGCATAGGTTTCTATTTTATGTGAGAAGCGGTGCGAAGGCAGGCGTTTTGTGTGGTGGCTATCTGGATTCCGAAATCCAATCTTCAATAACCAGCCCACGCACACGCTGGAACCCGCGTGTATTGTTCGTCACCAGAATCACGTTGAGACTGATCGCGTGAGCGGCGATGAGCATATCCATGGAACCAATGACCCCACCATTGTGCTCTAAAGTTGCCCGAATTTGACCATAAGCCCGCGCGGCTTTTTGGTCGAAATCGGTCAAATCGAGCGGCAAAATGAACTGTTCCAGCGCGGACATATTTTGTTCCGGATGGGAGCTTTTCGCCGCGCCGCAAGAAAGTTCCGCCAACGTGATGGATGAAATGCCCACCTCGTCCGGCTGGAGGGAAGTCAACCGCTGGAGCAGCGCGGTGGGTTTTTGACGGATGAGCGCAATGCAGATGTTGGTATCCAGCAGGTATTTCATGAGAAGACGCTCTCGCGTTCCTGCGTGGGAGGTTGAGTCCGCTCTTGCATGAAATCGCTGGAAAACAGCGTCAGACTATCTACCAATGATTGCCAGGGAGCGCCGTAAGGCAGCAAAATTACAGCATTGCCCATACGCTTCAAATAGACGAGTTTGCTCTTGAAGCGAAATTCCTTTGGCAGGCGCACGGCTTGGCTTTTACCATTTTGAAAGAGTTTGGCAGTTTCCATAAGCGACCTTTCGGTATATATTATTAGTATATACTATTTTGTAAAATTAATCTAGCATGCGCGTTAGATTATCTAAAATGAAACCGAAGGGATAGTCCGTGGTCTGTCGTCTGTTATCTAAAACAGGTATAATCCCCTCAACCTTAAATCCCAATGATTACAGATCACTGAACACTGATAACTATGCCTTCCTCCCTCCAATCCATCATCCTCCAACTCCAACAATTCTGGGCTGCGCACGGCTGTCTCATCGGACAACCCTACTACACCCAGATCGGCGCCGGGACGATGAACCCGGCCACCTTCCTGCGAGTGCTCGGCCCCGAGCCGTGGAACGTCGGCTACGTGGAACC
>JADGQD010000087.1 GCA_017882065.1 Anaerolineales bacterium
ACGATCTCGCCAGTATACATGCCCATCGAGCACGAGAAACGCATTACCGTACCGGCGGTCTGGACCGGGATGGAAATGGTTTCTGTCCCTGATGCGGGCAGGAGTTTTTCCACTCCCAGAATGGGAATGACAAACGCTCGCGCGCAGGAGTAGGTCCGGTTCGTAACTACGTTCAACGTGATTGGGGTGTCCGACCTGGCGTGCAGGACGCGCGGCGAGTAGCCGCTGTTTCCGGCGCTCAAGTACAGGGTGACGCCGTCCGATTGGGGAACCGAAGCAGATGCCAGGTCCAGCTGGGACGCTTTCGCGGCCTGGATCATGTTCGTCACCGAAAGCGGGGATCCCGCAAGCGTCAACCCGGAGTTGACCGAGACCAGTCCCAGCACCAGAATCGCCACCGCCACGAAGCGCATGAACCATTTTTCCATCCGGGCGCCCAGCTGCATGGCGAGATACGCCACCACAAAAAACACCGGGCTGGTGCCGAGGATGAAGGCAAACATCAGGACCGCGCCCTGGAGCGCACTGCCGGTCCCGATTGCCACGGCCATCATCGCCTGCGTCACGCCGCACGGGATGAAGACTGTCAGCGCGCCGAGGAACAGCGGGGCGAAGAAACTCTCGCCGTTCTTCGCCTTCCGGCGGATGTAACGTGTGATGAACTTGGGCGGCTCGACGGCAAAGTAGCGGAAGAAGGGATGAACATTGAACATCCGCAGAGCGTTGCCGACCATGAAGATACCGACGGCAACCAACAGGATGGCGCGCGTGACACTGTTCAACTGGAGTACCGAACCCAAAGCCCCGAGCAGGAACCCGAGGAGGGTATACGCGGCGAGTTTCGCCATCAGGAACAGCAGGATGGGCAGTGCCAGCCGCGGATGCGCCAGAATCCGATTCCGTTTCTTCCCGGACCGGTGGGCCCGCCGCGCCGCTATCTCCTGTTCGATCTGCAGGTCGAGTTGCTGTTCCAACTGCTGTTCGAGCGAACTGGCCAATAATCCACCCTGGACAGCGAGGCAGGAGAGTCCGCCCGTGGTCAAGCCGGTGATAAAAGCAACGATAAATTGATTCATAGAATTCTATACCTTCTCAGTTTCAAGCGAATACTTACCTATTTTTGAACTTCATCGAACTGGAACGTGTAAATATACCCAATGATACTCCAAATTGTCTCGTTTTCAAAGATTGGACCCCAATAAGGCATCCCCGTGCCCATACCACCGCGCAAGATTTTCCCTTGCAGGAGCGCCGGGCTTGCGCCGAGCAGGGAAGCAGGATCAGTAAAATTGGCTGGGAACTTTCCCGTTTGAGCATTCACGCTGGCGGAGAAAACCCCATCTCCCCCGCCCGACTCGCCGTGGCAGGCGGAGCAGTTCCGGGCAAACAGGCGCTGTCCCTCAGCCCGCCCCTCGGGAGTGGTATTGGACTGCCAGATGTAGGCGACCAGGTCCCAGACATTCGGATTGCTCAGAGAGGAAAGAGCAGGGTCAGCGCGCAAGTCAAGATAGGCTTGGGAGGGGGAATGAGCGCGATAATAGTCATTTGTAAGATAACTTGACGACAGCATGGCGGCAAACGCCGCGCCGCGTAACGCCGAGGGTCTCTCGGTCGGAGTCGCAATGGCAGGATGGGGCGCATCAATGTTCAAGTTGAGGGTCATATAAAGTGGCGGCGAAACAGGCTGAGGGGCGTCTGAACTGCCACCGCTTACCTCGATGGTGCCCCGCATCCGCCAGTGATTCGGTCCGCACCAGCGGGTGCAATAATATGTATACGTACCGGGTTTGTTGAACGTAATTGTCACCTCGGTCATTTTACCGGGGGCAACGTCCACTACGGGCATATCGCTCTGTCCGATGGCGAAGCCGTGCATCACGTCATCCGAGGTCAGGCGCAGGTGCAACGGCACACCGACCTGCGCATGGATGGAATTGGGCGACCAGCCACCGGACTCAGCCATCCGCCCGTGGATTTCAACGATACCCTGCCCTTCGTAAAAATGCACTGCGAGCGGGACCGAGAGCACAAGCAAAACTCCGGCGATGACCAGCAGCCTGCTCAGTATTTCCGAGCGTTTCATAGCAGCAACCCCAGCATGACCAGTGTGACTAGCATGGAAAAAACGATGACCGGAACAGGCTGGATTTTCACTTCCCTGCCGACTTTCTGCGCAGTACGCACCGACCACAGCAATCCGCCAACGAGCACAAGTGTTTGAAGAGGAACGAGCGCGGTGGTGAGGTAGGGCTGCCAGGTGAGAGCTGCGGTGCCGAACAGGTTCCAGCCCCAGCCAAATGGGTCGGAGAACGCGATAAATATGTACGAAGCATTGGTCAGTACAAAGGACAGACTGAAGGCGACCCAGAACATCAGCCCCAGCGGGACAAGCGCCGTTGCGAAGGCCGCGAAGACATGGCGGGCAGGAACGTTGCTTTTGGAAAGTACCTGTCCCAACTTAACCGCCAACCAGAACAAGGCAGGCAACAATCCAAAGATGAAAGCCAGAAACGCCATTACGTAACCGAACCAGGCAACTGTGCCCACAGAATAAGCCGCTGACTTGAGCTCCCCCCACGGACCGAGCAGCACGCCCGCGTAAACCATCGCCGCCCCGAGCATAATGAAAGCCTTGAACGCCTCATCCAACTTGCGGGAGGGCTGCCCCAGGTCAGCAGCGAAGGGGCGCAGGTTGATCGCGATATTGTCATTCGGACAGGTGCGCAGACATTCCATGCACAAACCACAGTAGGTATTCTTGGTCAGCCCGCCGGGGAAGACATCCCACGGACAGCCATAGCCGGCTGCTGAACCGTTATAGCAAGGCTTCCCTTTGCAGGTGATGCAAACCTGCTTGTCTTTCACGCGCAGCTCCACCGGTGCGGTCTGGGCGTACAAGCCAATAAAGCCACTGACCGGACACAGGTATCGGCAGAACGTGCGTCGCTCGAAGACAATGCTCATCCCAACGGCCAGGAACAACATCGCAGCCAGCACGACGGCGGTCACCTTTGGAGTCGTCAGGATGACGGTACTGAAGAGCGCCACCAGGGTAAAGGTCAGGTTTTGCAGCCAGATGTTGCGCAACTTGTTCGGCCAGCGCAGGTTGAACCTGCGCGGTTTCCTGCTCGGCGGCTCTAAAATAGCCCCGCGCTGGATCCACTCCCCTGGCAAGGGAATGGGGCAGACAGCGCACCAGCCGCGCCCGAAGAACGGCACGGCGACCAGGATCAGGATGGCCCACCACGCAATCCAGACGAAGACGGTGCTGAAGTTGTTGTTCCCAACTGGTGTTCCGATAAAACCTGTCATGATCGCGTACAAGAACCCCGCCAGCATCACGATGAAACCGAACAATTGCGGCCAGCGGTTCTTGAGAAGGGATTTGACAACGGAGAAGCGGGTCAGTTCAGAGCGCATCAGACGGCTTTGACAGTTGCGGGGCGAGGAAAGAGCGCAACTCCGGAAAATGCTGCCAGAAGGGCCAACCCAACGGCACGCCAGAGCAAAGTATTTGTGCCAACCTGCAATTTTCCGATCATGAACGGGTGCAGAGCCCCACAAGTGACGTTGCATCGAAAGCGGAATGAACCGGGCTCGTTGGCAATAAAGGTCAGGCTGACGGTCTGTCCCGGGTCGGCAGTGACTGAAGCACCATAGCCATCTACATACAGCCCATGGACGACATCTGTACTAACCAGTTCGATGGTGACTGTGTCGCCGGGGTTGACGGTCAGCACCGCCGGGCTGTAGGCGAATTGGCTCGCCTCGACCCGGAACGTCCGCTGGGAGGGCGGTGCAACGCGGACTGGCAGTGGCGCAAAGACGATTAACGCTCCTGCCAGTCCGGCAAGGATGATGTAAAACCACTGTTCCCTGGACAATTTCATTCCCTAATGCATGTTGGACGGGCCATACTTGCTGTATGTAGTGTCCACGTAGGCCCTGATTTCCTGAATGCTTTTCCCTTCCCTTTGAAGCCGCATCACGTCCTGGGTGATGTCTACACAGATTGAACAGCCCAGAGCATGGTTATCGAAGGTGATGGACCCGTTGGCGTCGGCACTCTGGACGTAGCATGAGTAATTCGAGGTATGTCCCATCGCACCGCAGCCGCAATAGCACGGGGTTTGCTTCATGATGTCCGGGTTTGCAGCGGCGAATTGGTACGCCTGCTGTACTGCCACCGGTGCAGACTGCACCGAGGCTGGCATTTGATCGAGCGGCATCATCGTGATGTGGTCAGCTGATTTGTCCGAACAGGCGGGCAAAAGTGAAGCTACCAGCAAAGCAAGTACGAAGAACTTGGCGTATTTGAAGAACATGGGTGTTTGAAACTCCTGACAATAAAGAATCATGGAACGATAGGAATCGGCGCCTCGGACCCTCCTACAGCTTCATCCAATAGAGGGAAAAGGAACCAGGCAAAGCCCAGGCCAAACAGGAGACCGGTCAGCAGGCGCATGAGAGAGTTGAACGAGCCCCAGGCGTCCCCGGCGTAGAACTCGGGGCGGAAGAGGTTATGGGTCAGGGCAGCCAGCCACAGGTTCGTATCCCGGAAGCCCTGCCCAATTCCGGCCAGGTCGCTCAAGAAATGCGTCGTGCCGTCCACCGCCATTGGGATCAGGAGAAGGACAAATCCCCAGACCGGCAGTTTGGGCAAACGCCGACGGAGAGGCCACCACAGTAACCCAAAAGCCCAAATGCTGGTGTAAAGGGATATCATGCGATCGGACCAGGCCACCTTCCAGCCCATTTCGGGATTGCCGATGAATTTGCGCAGGACAACCAGGTTGGTCGTGTTTTGCCAGGCGGTCTGAATTTCAGGGAGGGAGTAAGTCAATTTGGAGCCGAACAGGAAAAATGAGCGCTCCGGCAGTTGATGGCAAAAGAACGAGTAAATGAAGTATATTACGCTTCCCGCGCCTTTCCACCCGATGTGCATGAAGACCGGGGCAAGGAAAGGCAAGCCTACATACAGACCAAAGACCAGCCCGAATAAGATGATCCAACGAGACCTGGAATGGTTCATGGAATCCAGTTGGATAAGACCGTCAAGGTATGGTCGGGTTGGCTAGGATCATTGGTTAGCAGGTGCGCACGAAAGTCGTGCAAGCCGCCCATATTGCCGTGCATCATGAATTCCATCGAAAGAGTCGTGCTTGCGCCGGGCTGTAAGACCATCGCACCGATGGTCGGAGTGGGGGGTCAGCACCCTTTCATAACTTCGAGATAAGGTTGTTCCGAGAAACGCAGAGGTTGATCGCCAACATTGGTCAGGCGGAATGACACATGGACAAATTGACCAAGTTTCACATCACCCAGATCAACCTGTTCCTGGTCCACCTTCAAACTGGGAGCACCATGAACTTCAGTGGCTGCCAGCGGCTGAGAGGCAGGTCTTCCCCGCAGGAGGAGGAAGACCAGCCCGGCCAATACGATCCCACCAATCAAGGGGAAGAGCCAAGGACGTTGAATACGTTTTGATTTGCGGTCAAACCGCCTGTTCTTTTGACTCATGTGGTCTCTCCGTGAAAACCGATAATTAGATTCGATACCTTCGCAGCCTGAGACTGTTACTCACCACAAAAATACTGCTAAATGCCATCGCACCCGCTGCCAACATCGGGTTGAGCAATCCTGCCGCCGCGGCCGGGATCAAAACCACATTATAGAAAAACGCCCAGAACAGGTTTTGTTTGATGGTGCCGAGCGTCTTGCGCGAGAGGGAAATCGCCCGCGCCACGCCGCGCAAATCGCCGCTGATGAGTGTCACCGGTGCGGCGGCCATGGCTACATCCGTGCCGGTGCCGATGGCGATACCGATGTCCGCCTGTGCCAGCGCTGGGGCGTCGTTGACTCCGTCGCCAACCATTGCCACCACTGCACCGGATTCTTGCATCTTCTTCACCTCGGTGGACTTACCATCCGGAAGCACCTCGGCCAGTAAAGTGTCAATCCCAACCTGCTTCGCAATCGCTTCGGCAGTTTTCTGGTTATCGCCAGTAATCATCGCCACTTTCAGCCCCATGCGGTGCAGGTCGGCAATCGCCTCCTTTGAGCCATCCTTGACGGTATCGGCCACGGCAATAATCCCGCGCACCTGTCCATCCACCGCCACAAGCATGGCAGTTTTGGCTTCAGACTGAAGCCGCTCGATATCATTTTCGAATCCGTTGAGCGGAAATTTGCGGGTTTTCATCATGCGGAGATTGCCGACCGCCACAATGCGGCCTTCGACTTCCGCTTCGACTCCTTGCCCGGCCTCGGCCTTGAACCCGCTCAATTCAGACAACCCGAGGCCTCTATTGGTGGCCTCAGCCCAGATCGCCTCCCCAAGCGGATGCTCGCTGCCTTTCTCCACCGAGGCTGCCAATTTCAGCAGGTCCACTTCAGCTATCTTTCCATCAATAACCACATCTGTCACTGCTGGCTGGCCCTTTGTCAAGGTCCCCGTTTTATCCAGAACAACGACCGAAACCTTGCCGGCGCGTTCGAGCGCTTCGCTTGTGCGGAACAGGATGCCGAGTTCGGCGCCTTTCCCGGTCCCGACCATGACCGCCGTCGGTGTGGCCAGTCCCATCGCGCACGGACAGGCAATCACCAGCACGGCGACCATGTTAATGAGTGCGCGCGTGAAGGCGGTGATTTCTGCTCCGGCAGGCGGTTGCGGTATGACGAAATACCAGACCAGAAAAGTGACAGCCGCGATGCCGATCACCGCTGGGACGAACCACGCCGAAACCTGGTCGGCGAGTTTCTGGATGGGCGCCTTGCTGCCCTGTGCGTCCTCAACCAGACGGATAATTTGCGCCAGAGCGGTTTCCTTGCCGACTTTGGTCGCTTCGAACTTAAGCAGACCCAATTTGTTGAGCGTCGCGCCAATGACCGGGTCGCCGGGACCTTTTTCAACCGGCAGCGACTCGCCGGTCAGCATTGATTCGTCCGTGGCCGATCGGCCCTCAACAACGACGCCGTCCACCGGGATTGTTTCGCCGGGGCGGACAAGCACGAGGTCCCCCACCCGCACGTCGTCCACCGGTACTTCCATTTCTGCACCATCACGCACGATGAGGGCTGTCTTGGCGCGCAGGCTCATCAGTTTCTTGATGGCTTCGCTGGTGCGCCCCTTTGCGCGCGCCTCGAGGAACTTGCCCAGGCGGATAAGCGTGATGATGACCGCCGCGGTCTCAAAATAGACGTGCCCGGAAATGACATTCAGGGCCACAAAAATCGAATAGAAATATGCCACCGACGAACCCATCGCAATGAGCACGTCCATGTTGGCCGAGCGGTTGCGCAGTGACTTGTACGCGCCCACGTAGTACTGGCCGCCCACGTAAAACTGCACCGGCGTGGCCGCCGCCCACATCAGCCAGTGCACCCAGCCAGCTTGTGCCCACTCGCCAAGCAGCATGAAATCCCGCGACATCGAAAACAGGAACAGCGGGATGGAGAAAGCCAGGCCGATGATGAGCAGACGACGTTGCTCGTTGATTTCATGCTCGCGAGCCTTGGCTTCGGCGTCTTCAGCCTCGCCACCCATCTCCACCGCTTCAAAACCGGACCTGGAAACTGCCTGCCGGATCTCGGCCTGGCTCACCACCGTCGGCACGTACTTCACCCGTGCCCGTTCGGTCGTAATGCTGACCGAGACTTCGAGCACCCCTTCGAGCTTCGCCAGGTTTTTTTCCAGGCGGCGGGCATCGTTATCGTCGGCCAGACGCTTGATGACCAGGTCCGCTTCACCGGTCGCGACCCCGTAGCCAGCGCGCGCCACACGCGCCACGAGGTCCGGCAAGCCCACGGCGGATGGGTCAAACGTCACGGTCGCGCGCTCGGAAGACAGGTTGACCACCGCTGCCTGAACACCCTCCTGCTTCTTCAGGCCGCGTTCGACTGTCGCCACACAGTTGGCGCAGGTCATACC
>JADGQD010000088.1 GCA_017882065.1 Anaerolineales bacterium
TTTTACAATCCGGCGGCTTTCTTGAGCGCGGCGGCTTTGTCCGTGTTTTCCCAGGGGAACTGCACGTCGTCGCGGCCGAAGTGACCGTACGCGGCCGTCTTGCGGTAGATGGGACGGCGCAGATCCAGGTCGCGGATGATGGCGCCGGGACGCAGGTCGAAGTGCTCAAGGATGAGTTTGCTGATCTTTTCGTCGGCAATTTTCCCGGTCCCGAAGGTTTCGACGTTGACCGAGAGCGGGTGTGCCACGCCAATGGCATAGGCCACCTGGATCTCGATCCGGTCGGCCAGACCCGCGGCGACCACGTTCTTGGCCGCCCAGCGGGCGGCGTAAGCCGCCGAGCGGTCCACCTTGGTAGGGTCCTTGCCGGAGAACGCGCCGCCTCCGTGACGACCCATGCCGCCATAGGTGTCCACGATGATCTTGCGCCCGGTGACGCCGGCGTCGCCCATGGGGCCGCCGATGACAAAGCGCCCGGTGGGGTTGACGAAAATCTTCATGTTCTTGTCCACCATCTCGTCCGGCATGGTCGGCACAATGACGTGTTCCATGATACCTTCTACGATATCGGCGTGCGAGACCTCCGGGGAATGCTGGGTGGACACGAGCAGGGTGTCAATGCGCTTCGGCTTGCCATAAGCGTATTCCACCGTGACCTGGGACTTACCATCCGGGCGCAGCCAGGGCAAGGTGCCTGCCTTGCGGACCTCGGCCAGGCGGCGGGTCAGTTTGTGGGCCAGGTAGATGGGCATCGGCATCAGTTGCGCGGTCTCGTTGCAGGCATAGCCGAACATCATGCCCTGGTCACCGGCGCCGATCAGGTCAATCTGGTCCTTGTCGCCGTCTTTGGCTTCCATGGATTTGCTGACGCCCATGTCAATATCCGGGCTCTGGCTGGAGATGGCCGAAAGCACGCCGCAGGTATTGCCGTCGAAGCCCTTTTCACTGCTGTCGTAACCGATTTCCTTGATGACTTTGCGGGCCAGGTCGTCGAAATTGACAAAGGCGTGGGTGGTGATCTCGCCCAGCAGCATTACGAAGCCGGTCTTGGTGGCCACTTCGCAGGCCACGCGGCTCATTGGGTCCTGCTCGAAGCAGGCATCCAGGACGGAATCGGCGATCTGGTCGCACAGTTTATCGGGATGGCCTTCGGTCACCGACTCGGAGGTGAACAGCAGTTTGGGGGAGGACATAAAAGTGGTGGTCATGGGTTTCCCTTTCAAAATGAAATTGCCCCTTCAAGCGAAAGGGCAATTGCGCGAGGCGCACGGCTGCCCTCTCATCTTCCAGAATTACGGGTAACTACGAGAGTTACCCCTACTGCCGGATTTAGCACCTTCCGTTACGGGCGACCACATGGGTCACCCATACAGGGGTTGCTGAGGTTTCACAGGGCCGGTCCCTCCACCTCTCTGGATAAGAGTGCCGTTGGGGGCTATTTAGTTGTGACGGGATGATACCACAGGAGGCAGGAGGCGTCAAATATTTTTTTTGGGGTTCGGTTCAGATGCACTTACCATAGTAGCCACATGCAATAGATTCGAAACAAGTGCCATTCGGTCTAGTGCAGTCAACAAAAACAGGGGAAGGATTAATAGCAGCGAGATATAACCCAGAACCCAACGCCTTCAACAATACGATATCGTTCCAGAGTGGATGAGGCCTTCGGTCACCGGGGTGTTGGGGTCTAGCCCCCTTCGGGAGCACCTTTCACCCTTCCCCCTTCGGGGACCTTCGGCGGGTACTGCGCGGGTATGATATCCCCTAAGGGGACGTTGTGCTTCGCGAAGACCCCGACACGGCGAGGCTCCTTTTTTCCATCTCCCAGGTTTTTACTTTTTCCAGCAGCGGCGCCAGCGGATTCAACTCCGCCATCGGGACGAGCAGATTTTTCACGCGGGTACGATCGTATTGCATGGTGCGCATCCCGGCGTTCAGCACTTTCGCCTTGCGGCGGTACTCCTCGTGGGTGAGCCAGCCGGTGAGCAAAATGTCCATCCCGTAGACCCAAATATTGCCCCACTCGTGGGCCGGGATGATAGTCGCTTCGCCGCGGGAAGGGCTGTGCAGGCCGATGCGGGCCTCGGGCCTGCGCGCGGCGTGGATGTAGGCCAGGCTGGTGAAACTCTGCTCCACAGGCACGCGTTTTTTAGGTGGGAGTTCCAGCGTGGCAGTGACGAATTCCCGCTCAGCGTCCTGTCCGCCGATCTCTACGGTGATTGGAGACTCGCATTCGCTTTTGAGAGCCAGCTTTTCGAGAGGCAGCCAGTTGGCCGGACGCGCCCACCCCTCGGGCAGCGGGTGGACGAGCCAGGTTGGTTGACCGGCAGCCATGGCTTTATCCACATCTTCCCGGGCAGCAGCCACCACCCCCAACAAAAAAGCGAACAGGTACAGGTCATCCGGTTTGTGGCCCTCGGCGGCGAACTGGTCAAGCGGGACGAGGGCGGGAGCCTGGAGCACGCGCGCCGGGTCCTGCCGGATTAGAGTGATTTGCTGGCGGCGGGTGATGAGGAAGCTCTTCAGGTCGCAGCGATGACCACCCAGCGAGACGTTGTACCGGTCCGCTTGGGTGAAGGGCGCCGCCTCCAGCACTTTAAACGGGATGCCCTGCTCGGAAAGAATACGCCGGAAAGCCAGTTCGGCAGCCACCCCGCCAACGATGCGCCGCAGCCGGTCCACCGGGGAGGCGTCCATGCGGCCGTAGGTGCAGGCAAGAGAGCGGCAGGCATAGGCTATGCCGCCTTCGGTCAGGTCGGGGGTGTAGGGGAGGCGGAGCAGGTCGGTTGATGTAAGCATATTTTGTCGGGACGGGGTCACCCCGTCCTTACTCGTTGCGGAACTGCAAACAATAGTGATGGAACGTATTACTCACCCAGGCGGACCCCAGTCCGTAGGGCGCGAGGCGCTGGTTATCCTGCAGCCAGAGTTTTTCGTCTTTGAGCGTATAGACTTTGCCGAGTTCGCGGCCCAGGTCCCAGGCCAGGGGGTAGATCTTGCCGCCTTTTTTTACGTTCTTGACGATGACGGTGAGATAGGCTTTCTCTTTTATTAGAGGCTTCAATCCGGCGTAGATGGCCACCAGTTTCGCCAGAAATTCCTCGTAATCGTGCAGGTTGCCGAGGTCGTTCGGGTCATCGGAATAAAAGACATCCTGATCCGATGAAGTGCGGCGCTTCTTCTGCGTCTCTGAGCCTTTGGCGTGCAGCATGTCCCAGTAAGGCGGGGAAGTCAAAACATAGTCGAGAGTTGGAAGTTTGTAGTCGTTAACGAGAAGAGCATCGCCAGTGATGACCTTTGATGTCAGACCTTCGACGGATGCCCCCAGCGCGAGGCGTTCATCCGCAATGATTTTCCGGGCGATCCCGGCATATTTCGGGTTCAGCTCGATGCCGTAGGAGTGCCGTCCCGCCCGCAAGGCGGCGACGAGCGTCGAGCCGGTACCGGCCATCGGGTCCAGCACGGTTCCGCCGCGCTTGGTAAAGAATTCGATGAATTCCTGGGCCATCGTCTCCGGGAACTTGGCCGGATGGACCAGCACGCCTTTCTTGCGCGGCGGGGGATTGTGGATGAACCAGGATTTCTGGAACTTGAGCCAGGTCCTGGGGTTGAGGTCGTTGAGTTTATTTATCATAAGGTAAATGGGAAGCAGGTAATCAGGAATCAGGGGATAGGGGTGCGAGAGGAAGTGGGCGATGGAGTAGGCGAAGTATAATATACCGAATAAACGGCCAGGTCTGAAAAGGAGGCGGTGATGGGCGTCGCGCCGCTGGCATAGGTGAAAAAGCCGAGTGTGCCTTCGTGCAGGACGGGGTCACGGGCGGTAAACTGGTAGTGGTCGTTCAGGAAGAAGCGCATCTCGCTGCCCATCGTCCAGACGCCGAGTGTGACCTCGGCAGGGGCCGCGCTGGGCGCGTCGCCGCTGGACTGCCAATCGAGCAGGGGCGAGTTGGACCCAGAAAGGCTGCGTTCAAGGCGCGCCTGACCGTTGCAACGGACTGTGAAGCGGTAATAGTTCTCGCCGGGAGCGGCGCGGAAGATCATCCCGAACTGGTCTTTGCCGCCGCACAGGCTGAGCGTTACGGTGGCTTCGGCATAGAAATCTCCCAGCGTCGGCTGGCTGCGCAGGCTGGTGATGGAAACCGGTCCCGGCCCGGAGATGGATAGGGTCAGCCGGTTGCGGTCCATTATTGCCCTGGCCGAGGAGGCCACGGACGTACTCCACAAGTCAGGCTGGTCGAAGGAATCGGTGAAAAGCAGCTCCCCGAGACCCGGGCGTTGTTCCGGGGTAGACAGGATGGTGCGGGTCGGGAAGATTTTCGGCGTATTGGTAGGCGGGAACCAGACAATGGTGGATGTGGGCGTTTCGGTCGCGGAGACGGGCGTGGGGGTCAGGGGGGGCGCGGGGAACAGGCCGCTGCAGGCGGTCAGGAAAACGAGCAGGAGTATGCCCCGGCAAATAATCGTGAGTTTCATCGGTCAAAGATCGGAAGAATTTTTACGCAAGCTGTTGTACAATCAATTGGTGATGCAACCACCTTTGTATTCTCATTCTACTGCTTTTTGCATAAATACGTGAACTTTGAACGATTAAAAAGACAGGGACCTTCGGCAGCAATTTACTGCTTCTTGCATAAATTTCTGAACCGCAGCATCCAAAAAGTAAGGAATAAAAAATTAATTCGGGTTCGAATATTTACGCAGTACCCTGTGGGTTCACATCTTTGCGCAGTACCCTTTAGCATAAACTGGAACAGAAGGAGAAATCCATGAGCGAAAAATCCGTCCTGGTGACCGGTGCGTGCGGTGAGATCGGCCAGGCGCTAGTCCAAAGCCTGACGAAGCGGGGTTTCCGCATCGTAACCGCCGACCTGGCGCCCCTGCCCGAGACGATCAAGTCACTTTCGGCGGAGCACATTCAGGGGGACCTGGTCAACCGGATCAAGATTTTTTATGATTACGATTTCGACATCATCTTTCATCTGGCAGCCTCGCTCTCCTCGAAAGCGGAAGTGGCGACCGAGGAAGCCCATCGCATCAACGTGGAAGGGACGATGCAACTGCTGATGCTGGCAGCCTACAAGTCGGAAAAGCTCCAGAAGCCGGTCAAGTTCCTGTTCCCCAGTTCGATCGCCGCCTACGGCTTCCCGGACCGGGACACCAAGCAGGCTGCCGGGAACGTAAAAGAAGACGAGTGGAACAACCCGCACACTATGTACGGCTGCAACAAACTCTATTGTGAAAAACTGGGTGTTTATTACAGCCGCTTCTACGGACAGCGCCACCTGGACCCGAACCCGCCCACAATGCTGGACTTCCGCGCCATCCGCTTCCCCGGGCTGGTCAGCGCCTTCACCGTCCCCAGCGGCGGGACGAGCGATTATGGACCCGAGATGCTGCATTCAGCGGCAGCTGGCAAACCCTATGCCTGCTTCGTGGATGCCGGCACGCGCATCCCGTTTATGGCCATGCCGGATGCCATCAAGTCCCTGCTGATGCTGATGGATGCGCCCCGCAAAAGCCTGACCAGCCAAGTTTATAATATCGCGTCTTTCAGCCTGAATGCTGGTGAGTTCCGCCAGCGGGCGCTGGCCGCCTTTCCCAGCGCGCAGATCACCTTCGAGCCGAATCCACGCCGCCAGGGCATCGTCGATTCCTGGCCGGAGGACGTGGACGACTCGCTGGCTCGCAAAGACTGGGGCTGGAAGCCGGATTACGATGTGGATAAATTCTTCAACGAGTACTTCCTTCCGGAAATCAAAAAAAGATATCAGAAACCGAGCACCAGAACTATTGAATAAAAATCGAGACCGCCACGGCGGTCTCTTTCTTGTTATGGATGATTGACAATCTGCTCCCGTTCCGGCCCCACACTGACCAGCCGCACCGGGACCCCGGCCAGGCCTGTCAGCCGCTCGAGGTAGGTTTTCGCCGCTGGTGGCAAGTCCGCCCACGTCCGCACGGCTGAGACATCTTCCCTCCAGCCGTGTAGTTCCTCGTAGACCGGCTCGTACGGACTCAAGTCCGCAGGACCGAAGGGCAGGTCGGTGAACAGTTTCCCGTCACGGCGGTAGGCGGTACAGAGCTGGAGGCTTTTCAACCCGCTCAGGATATCCAGCTTGGTGACGGCCAGTTCGCGGATGCCGTTGATTCGAATTGCATACTTCAATAACACCCCGTCCAGCCAGCCGACGCGCCGCGGGCGGCCGGTGGTGGTGCCGTATTCGTCCCAGGGATGTTCGCCAGTGCCGCGCAGTCGCAGGGCCAGGTCATCAAAGACTTCGGTCGGGAAAGGCCCGGAGCCGACGCGCGTCTGGAAGGCCTTGACCACGCCAATCACACGGGCATCACGGGCTGCATCCAGCCCCAGGCCGAGACCAGTTAACGCCCCGGGGGCAGTGGTGCTGGAGGAGGTCACGAAAGGATAGGTGCCAAAGTCAATGTCGAGAAGAGTCCCCTGTGCACCTTCGGCCAGGACAGTTTTCCCGGCTTGCAGCGCGGCGTGGAGTTCGAGGGATGTGTCGGCAATGTGGGACTTCAGGCGCCCGGCAAACTCCCGGTATTGTTCGCAGACCGGTGCCGGATCCAGCCCGGGTGCGCCAAGCATACTCAGGGTCCGGTTGGCCTCGGCGACATGGTCGCCAATCCGCTCGCAGAAATCGGGAGCGAGCATGTCAGCGAGGCGCAGGCCGCGGCGGGTGGTTTTATCCGTATACGCCGGGCCGATGCCGCGTCCGGTGGTACCGAGGTTGCCCTTGCCGCGCGCCGCTTCGAGGGCCTTGTCGAGCGCCTGGTGGGCGGGCGTAATGAGGTGGGCGGCGTAGGAAAGGCGCAGCCGCTCCGGCGAGACGGAAATCCCGGCCTGGCGGAGCATGTCCATTTCATCGAATAGCGTGTGGGGATTGACCACCATGCCATTCCCCAGAATGGCAACTATTTGCGGGTGAATGATCCCGGATGGAATGAGATGCAGTTTAAAGATCCGGCTTCCCACCGTGACGGTGTGACCGGCATTATCGCCGCCGTTGTAGCGGGCGGAGAAATCGCCCTGTGCGGCAAACCAGTCCACGATGCGGCCTTTACCCTCATCCCCCCATTGTGCACCCACAATGATTTGTAGCGGCATGTTTTCTCCTTCTCGGAATAGAAGCGGCTAAAAACTTGGGTAAAAAACAATCCCACGGACCCCGGCACCAGCATCCGGGGCTGGTGGAACATACACTTGCCTCGAACACAAGTGCCAGGGGGAGTTCACAGAGCAAAAACGAAGTAAATTTCTGTGCAGGGCCTATTATATCAAGGGCACAGGCGATGGAGTATAATCTTCGCAGGTGATTCCATGAGGACCAAAGCCCTTTTGTTCGCCAGCATTTTCTTGATGTTCCTTGGGTTGGCTTGGATTTTCTCGGGTGTGCAGGCTGCAACCGGCAATCCGCAGGCAGCTTACCCTTCGCCGACCCCTGGCCCGGACGGACGGATTATCTATATCGTCAAAGCCGGGGATACCTGCGAACAGATATCCATAATGTACGGTGTATCGCCCCAATATCTGAGCGTGACCAACCAGTTGGACTCGAATTGCTCTCTGCGCGAGGGACAGCAGTTAATGCTGGGCGTCGGCGGACCCTCATCCGCCTCACCGACTCCCGGACCTTCGCCGATACCGACGGCAGCCCTGCCAACGGCCACACCGGGTGCAGGCGGCACCGCCGAAGTGTGTGTGCTGGTCTACGAAGATGTTAACGGCAATGGCTTGCGCCAGACAACCGAGAGGGCCATTCCTGGTGCGGCGATCAGTCTCACCAGTCTGGATGGGGCATACTCGCAAACCCTGACCTCCGCCATCAACCCGGATGCGACTGCGTACCAGGGTATGTGCTTCACGAATGTACCGATGGGGCAGTACAACGTCAGCGCGGC
>JADGQD010000010.1 GCA_017882065.1 Anaerolineales bacterium
CCAAATTTGGATGCCTTGCGGACCGGCGACAAGATGGCCGCCAAACTTATCATTGAAGCCGATCAGGAGGCATTGCGTGCCATCTCGTTGAACAGCCAGAATCCGCTGGCCTTGGCCTTCTACGCAGAAATCCTCATAGACGAGCAGAAATGGACACAGGCCGAGCAGTATATTCAAAACGCGATTCAACTTGGCCCGCAGGTGATGGATGTTCATCGGGTTTATGGTTATTATCTTGAATCTAACAAGTATTACAGCCAGGCCATCGAAGAATATCAGCAAGCACTGACGATTAATCCGAATCTGACATTCCTGTATATTTCCATCGGGCATAATTACCGCGTACTTGCTAACAGCACTTCCCTCGGGTCCCAGAAGACGGAACTCTACAACCAGGCTTTGGAAAGCTATGCCAAGGCTGTCCGCTTGAACGAACAACTAAAGATCCGCGACCCTTCGCCTTATCTCGCCATTGCCAAAACATATGTCCAGCAGGGCGAATTCTTCGCGGCCGCCTTGAATGCCCAAAAAGCTGTCGCACGTGATCCATCGAACGCCGACCTTTATGGGCAATTAGGCGGTATTTATAAAGGCGGACGTAATTTTGAATCGGCTATCATCGCCTTGCAATGTGCTGTGGATGGCTGCACGCCAGAAGAATCTTGTCTGGCACGTAATGGCTGCCCGGCGGGAGATGAGGGCGTTACTGTCATCCCTCTTCAACTTTCGCCAAGAAGTGCTATTTATTATCTTGACTATGGCTCTGTGCTGGCGGCTTTCTCTCCCCAGAAGCCCAGTAACTGTGATGCCGCCGTGAGAGTGCTGACGCAACTCATCCAAACCTATAATACTGACCAGATCATCGTGCGCAATGCCGCAGATGGCCTGTCCATCTGCGCTAACGTCATCGCGGCACAGACACAAACGCCAACGCCGGTTAACATGCCGGCCTCCACGATCATCACCACGCCGACGCCGGTTTACACGCCGCGGCCGTAAGGGCATGTAAAGGGTCCGGCCCGGTTTTCACAAACTCGGGGTTTGGGGTGTTGGCGTGCGGCTTTGCCGCACGCCAACACCCCAAGATCTTCTTTTTCCCCGCCTTGGGGCGGGGGTCAGGGAGTGGGGATTACCAGGCTTTCACAGGGTACTGCGTATTTAGCAGTAGACTTTGTGAAGGCCCTGAAGGGTCCGGCCCGCAGCGGGGGAATATCAGAGTTTTGTTAAACATCACAACGCACTCTTGACGACAATCCATAAGTCTTGTATGATAACAATTAGCACTCAGCATGCTGGAGTGCTAAATTGGATGCAATTCACTATTTCAGGAGGCATATATGAAACTTAATCTCAAACCTTTGGGCAGTCGTGCGGTGATCGATCCCATCGAGCAGGAAGACATCACCGCGGGTGGCATCGTGCTCCCGGAAACGGCCAAAGAAAAACCCCAACAGGGCAACGTTCTGGCAATCGGCCCCGGCGACCGCGACGAAGATGGAAAGCGTATCGCCATGGACGTAGCCGTAGGCGACAAAGTCTTGTACGCCAAGTATTCCGGCACTGAAATCAAAATGGATGGCAAAAAACTGCTCATCCTGCGCGAGAGTGACATCCTCGCCATCGTTAAGAAATAAATCTAATTGGAGGAATGAAATATGGCTGCAAAACAACTCGTCTTTTCCGAAGACGCCCGTCGTCGGCTTCAGCAAGGTATTGACGTGGTCGCCAATGCTGTTGGCACCACCCTCGGTCCCAAGGGCCGCAACGTAGCCCTCGATCGCAAGTTTGGCTCCCCCACCATCACCCACGACGGCGTGACGGTTGCCAAGGAAATCGAACTCGAAGACCCCTTTGCCAATATGGGCGCGCAGCTTCTTAAGGAAGCCGCCACCAAAACCAATGACATCGCCGGTGATGGTACCACCACCTCCACCGTTCTGGCGCACGCTATCGTCACCGAAGGCTTGAAGAACCTGGCCGCGGGTGCCAACCCGATGCGCCTGAAACTTGGCATCAGCCAGGGTGTGGAAACGGTCGTGGCTGCCCTGCGCAAGATGTCCCAAAAGATCGAGACTAAAGAAGAAATCGCCTCAGTCGCCACCAACTCCGCCGCTGACCCCGAAATCGGCAAACTGATCGCCGACGTGATGGACAAAGTCGGCAAAGACGGCGTCATCACCGTTGAAGAGTCAAAGTCCCTGCAATTCGAGACCGAATACGTCGAAGGTATGCAGTTCGACCGCGGTTACATTTCGGCCTACTTCATCACCGACCCCGAACACATGGAAGCGGTGATCCCTGAACCTTACATCCTTATCTACGACAAGAAAATCTCCGCTGCCCAGGACATCGTCCCGGTACTGGAAAAACTCGTCCAGATTGGCAAGCGTGACCTGGTCATCATCGCCGAAGATATTGACGGCGAAGCTCTGGCGACCCTCGTGCTGAACAAACTGCGCGGCATGTTGAACGTGCTGGCCGTCAAGGCCCCGGGCTTCGGCGACCGCCGCAAGGCCATGATGCAAGACATCGCTGCCCTGACCGGTGGTCAGGTTATCTCCGAAGAGACCGGCCGCAAGCTCGAAACCACCACCCTGCAAGACCTCGGCAAAGCCGAGAAAGTGGTCACCGACAAAGACAACACCACTATCGTCGGCGGCAAGGGCGAGAAAGCCCAGATCAAGGGCCGCATCGAGCAGATCCGCGTCGAGATCGACAAGAGTACCAGCGACTACGACAAAGAGAAACTCCAGGAGCGCCTGGCCAAACTCTCCGGCGGCGTTGCCATCATCCGTGTTGGCGCAGCCACCGAGACCGAACTCAAAGAGAAGAAACACCGCGTCGAAGATGCCCTCTCCGCCACCCGCGCTGCCATTGAAGAAGGCATTGTCCCCGGCGGTGAAATCGTCTTCATCAATGCTGTCGCGGCTCTTGATAAGGTCAAGATGACCGGCGACGACGAAACCATCGGCGTTGCCATTGTCCGCAAGGCGCTTGAAGCCCCCATCCGCAAACTGGCTGAGAACGCCGGTCAGGATGGCGCGGTCATTATCGAGAACGTCCGTCGCCTCGCCAAGGAACAGGGTAACAAACACATCGGCTACAATGTCATTACCGGCGAATACTGTGACATGCTCAAGGTTGGCGTGATTGACCCGCTGAAGGTCGTACGCGGCGCTCTCGAGAACGCCGCATCCATTGCCGCCATGATCCTGACCACCGAGTGCCTCATCACCGACGTCCCAGAAAAAGACAAACCCTCCCCAATGCCCCCCGGCGGCGGCGGAATGGATTACTAAACCACGTTACCCTTGTAAGGGCGACCAGCCGGTCGCCCTTACACTTTAAATTGGTATAATCTTGACCAATGACTCCCTCAATTCCGAAACAGTTCCTTGCTCCCATAACGTTTCTCTTCGCCATGGCCCTTGCCGCCTGCGGGCTGGACCTTGGGCTTGCTCCTGCTTTTGCTCCTACTCCTACTCTTGCGCTGATTCCAACGCCGACCGAGACTCCGGTTCCACCGGCGGTCAGCATCAACGGAGAAGACATTTCTGCTGCTGAATTCGAGGCCGAACTGGCTCGTTATCAGCAGGCCCAGGCCAGCCTGGGGAATACCGTTAGCCTGGAGACGGCCACCCAGGCTGTTTTAAACGATATGGTTAATACCCTCCTGCTGGAGCAGGGCGCGGCTGCCTACAGTTTTGTTGTGGATGATGCGACGGTGCAGAGTCGGATTGACGCTCTGACTGCCCAGGTGGGGGGTCCGGATGCGCTGGCGGCCTGGGAATCTGCTCATGGGTACACCGACGCAGATTTCCGGTTCGTGTTGCGCCGCCAGATCGCCGCCGCCTGGATGCGCGACCAGATTGCCGCGTCTGTCTCCACCACTGCCGAGCAGGTACACGTTAAACAGATTTTGCTCTATAATGCAGATGAAGCGCAACAAGCGCTCGGTTATTTACAAGCCGGCTGGAATTTCAACGATCTGGCTGCCCAATATGATCCGGTGACAAAAGGCGAGTTAGGCTGGTTCCCGCGTGGCTATCTTCCCGCCCCGGCCATTGAAGATGCGGCTTATGCCCTCCAGCCTGGCCAGTACAGTGCTATTGTCCAGGACGAGGCCGGATATCACATCCTGTATGTTGTGGAACGTGACCCCGCTCGCCTGCTTTCGCCGGACGCCCTGTTGACCCTCCAGGAACGCGCTGTGCAAACCTGGCTGACCCAACGACGGAATGAGAGTACAATTCTCTTTGCGCCCTGATGTGTGATGGGAGAATGATATATGGACAATTTTGAACTCAAGCCCGAACGGAAGAAGGTCAACCTGAAATCGCTGGTTTGGAATATCCTGACCGTGGGTGTGTTGCTGGGTATCTGTTGCCTGGCATTCTATTTCATGGCCATCTTCAACAACCCGAACTCGCCCCTCAATCCCTTTCCCCCCCTTGCGCCGGTCCCCACTCTCTATCAGACGGTCACTCCCACCCAGACAATCACTCCCACAAGCACCATTATGGCTCTACCCAACACCTGGACTCCTACCACGACGATCCAGCCTTCGCCCTCCCGCACCAAAGCCCCCACCTGGACATTGCTCCCTCAGATGATTACTCCATCCGTTACACCTACCCCCATCATCACGCCCACTGAATCCACACCGATTAAAACTTCCACTCCCATGTCCGTTTCGGCGAAGATCACTTACATGGCGAGTACAGACTTCCATCCAGATAAAAATTGTGATTGGTTGGGTGTAGCCGGGAAAGTGTTGGGGACTGACGGCAAACCGCTTCAATTCCAGGCGATTCAACTGGGCGGCACTTTGGACGGCAAGGCTATCAGTCTCGTTACTTTGAGTGGAGACTCTCTGGCATATGGCCAGTCTGGTTTTGAACTGATCCTCAGCGATCATCCCATCGCTTCCACCCAGACGCTCTGGATTCAGCTATTGGACAACACCGCCAAACCGTTGACCGACAGGATTTATTTTGACACCTACGTCGGGTGCACCCAGAACTTGGTGATGGTGGTCTTTACCAAGACTCGCTAATGGCACCGATTAAATAAAAGAAGAACGCGGCTCATCGGCCGCGTTCTTATTAATTATTGATGTTACGCATCGTCCCGCAGGTTTGGGCAGAAAGAGAGCCTGAATTACGGGAACCTGCGGGACGTTTTGCGTAAGGTGAGTTAATTATTCGGAGACTGTATTGTAAGCTAGACCGCCACATTCCAATGAGCGTACTTGGGATTGTTGCCTCGCGCTACCTCCAGGAATAACTTGCGCAGTTGCTCGCCAATGGGTCCCATCACACCTTTTCCGATCGGACGATAATCCACTTTTGTTACCACGGTTACTTGCGCGGCAGTGCCGGTCAGGAACAACTCTTCGCAGATGTAGACTTCCGTGCGGTCAATGGGACGTTCGACCGTCGTCAGCCCCAGTTCGTTCTTGGCAAGTTCCATCACCGAACGGCGGGTGATGCCCTCCAGAATGTTGTCTGTCACCGGCGGGGTGACCAGGAACCCGTCGCGCACCATGAAGATATTCATGGCACTGCCCTCGGTCAGGTGGCCTTCCTGGGTCAGAACCAGTGCCTCATCGAAACCGGCACGCGCCGCATCGGTCTTGATCAGCGCCGAACTGGCATATGCGCCGCTGATCTTGCCACGCGCCGGGATCATGTTATCGTCAATGCGCCGCCATGAAGAAATCGTCACGTGGGCGCTTGTATCGTTCTTGATGTACTGGCCGAACGGCAGGGCGAAAATGGTCAGATCCTCTTTCAAGTCGTGCAGGCGTACACCGATCCCTTCCTCCGCTTTATATGCCAGCGGTCGGATGTAGATATTCTGCCGGTAGTCATCCCGGCGTAGCAGTTCGAGGGTCAGGTCCGTCAGGCTTTCGGGGGTGTGTTCGAATTCCATGCATAGTAACCGGCACGAATTCAGGAAACGGCGGTAGTGGTCGAGGGGACGAAAAACGAAGAGGCGTTTCTTCTCTTCGTTCCAGTAGCCGCGCAAGCCGCCGAAAACAGCGGTGCCGTAATTGAGCGCATGTGTGGCAACTCCGACTTTCGCCTCAGAGTAGGGGACAATCTTGCCCTGGAAATACGCGTTCTTGGGTAGATCCACAGACAATCCTCCTTGATATGAAATTGGGTGCGGACATTATACCGCCTCTTTCTGGACCTGCTGTGTGCTGCGCACTGGTGCGGGAGTGACACTGTTTTTCCTGGTGACGATGCTCTGCGTCGTCACCCCCCGGCGGCAGGACACCGAGCGTCCGCGAGCCCATTCCGAAGCAGTAAAACCCTCCCCGCCCAGCGTAAAAAACTGGAAGACATCCTGCGCTATGTGGTCTGTGATTTCGAACCGGGGAAACCCTACAGCGAGAAGCAGGTCAAAGAAACCCTGTCTCGTTATCCCATAGATACCACCTCCTTGCGGCGTGAACTGGTGGGAACAAAGTTGATGGAACGCGAAGGCGGAGGGGGAGAGTACTGGCGGACTGACAAATAACTTATCGGGGCGACCAATTGGTTGCCCCGACTTTTTTTATTTCAAGAATGTCGTACTTGTAGTGAAAACGTTTCGCTCCCTCCCAGCGCCTTCCCCAGTGGTTCCGCCTTCAGCGCCATCACCCGGCTGTTGGCGAAAAAGCCGAAATCGAAACTGGTCATGTCACCCGCCTGTTTGCCGGGAACCGGCATCAGCCGCGCTGTGAGGGGTTTGTCTAGGCGCAGGGCCAGGGCAGAGATGTCCAGCAGGAGCGCCGCGATTTGCCCGGAAGTGACGTCTCCCGCCAGAGGCACGGTGTCCAGCCCGGTACCACACACGGCGGAATAGAGCAGCAGGTCTTTGACCGTCAGCCTCCCCTCGGCGGCGCGTTCGGCAAGCACGGCGTCTTCCAGCACGGGCATCATCAGACCGGAGAACCCGGCGCGCGGGAAGCGCGCCCGGTCAATCGCATCGGTCAGGATGGCCGCCGCGGCCAGCGAGCCGTGCAGTCCCACCTTCGGCACGCCCATCCGTTCGAAGGCCGCTCCCAGGGAGCGGGTCTCTTCCGGGAAGGGGGCCAGAGAATAATCAATCCCGCCGAATTTGACCAGGTATTTAAACTTCAATATATCGGCTATTTTCGCCAGCGTTTTGGCATTTTCTTCCAGTTTGGCGATTAAGCCGTCCCGGCCAGCCTCGATCGTTTCTGTGTTTTCAAACGCATGTACCGCCACATCTGCGGCTTCCATGGCAAGTGCAAATGCTGGTTCCTTCCCGTCGTGATAGGCGGCTGGAAAGAAGGGCGCGCCGGGCGGGACGTTGGCCAGGGCGGCGAAATTCAGGTTGGCAAACCCGTTTGGGTCGAGCCGCGCGATCTGGACGATCACGTCCGCACAGGCGTTGACTGCCGGGAGTGAGATGCCGCGCTTTGCGTCTGCCATAACACCGGAGAAGAAGATATTCTTCGAGATGGCAATGGCATTGGGGAGCACACGATAACTATCCGGAATAGCGGGCACAGCCGGGCCGAGGGCGGCGTAGGCAATGCCGAGTTCCGGCAGGAGCTGGCTCAACTTCGCGGCCAGCTGAGGGGTTTCGAACACTTTATCTGCGCCGAGTAAAAGCGGGAATGGGATCGTCGCCAGCCGCGTTGTCTGGACCTCGTAGCCGGCCTCTTCGAAATTGACTTTGGCCTCAGCGAGGAACGTACCGGCCGCCCGGAGCTTTTTCTCGTCCAGCGGCCAGCCGGGATTACAGAAGTAAGTGATGGAGCGAATTTTCATTTTTTCATCATTTTTCAAATACTAGCCATATTAGTTCTCCCCACATTTCGTAAATTGAGTAGGGAGTATTTTCAACATAAATATTATAGCTGGTGTGTATACCATTTTCATAGTCCACATTGATATACCATTTTGTACCGGCTTTCTCTACTGTCCAAATCCCCATCGAAGAAAAATAATCACCTTTTCCGTGCGGTATGTTCACTGCAATGACTGTGCCATCATCTTAAAATTCCAAGGAGTATCCCACATCATCTGACAATACAAACCCATTTTTCTCCATCATCTGGCGGGCACTATCGGTGATATGCCAGATTCCGATTATATCTTCCCAATTGGGTTGTTGAGCCGGAGAGGGAGGGCTATTATAGTTTTCCCTATTTCCTGGATCGTTGCCGGACAACCTCAAACAGCAGAATTGCTCCCGCCACTGCCGCATTAAGCGACTCGGTCTTGCCGGGCATCGGGATGTTTACCTGTGATGTTGCCAGTTCCTGTGCCGACTGGCTGGCCCCATCCGCTTCGCCGCCCACGATCAGCGCCAGCGGGCTGCGGAAGTCCGCCTGCCAGCATGAGATGGCGCCTCCCATATCGGCCAGATGGATTTTCAGGCCTTGTGTGGTTGTGCAGATTTCGTCCCACGTTAACGGGTGAATGGGTAACCGGAAATGAGCCCCCATCCCGGCCCGCACGACTTTCGGCGCGAAGGCCTCGGCGGTTTCCGGCGGGAGAAGAACAGCCTGCACCCCCGCCGCTACCGCTGTCCGCAGGAGTGTCCCCAGGTTGCCCGGATCGCGGATCTGGTCGAGGATAAGAGCAAAAGACAAGGATTGGGGAATAGGCAATAGCGAATAATCGAGGACGGCCAGGATGCCTTGCGAGGTTTCGGTTTCACTGACCGATTGCATCAGGTTGTTCGCAACAATTTCTGCCTCCACCCCGCGCGATTGGAGATCAGCGACCAGCGCTCTCCCGCGCTCGCTCAGACTTTCGCCCGCCAGCACAAACCGGAACGGCCACTCCGCGGCCAGGGCTTCTTCCAACAGTCGCACGCCCTCAGCCACAAACGCGCCTGTCTCACGGCGTTCTCTTGGGCGTCCCAGCAGGCCGCGTACCAGTTGGATTTTGGAATTATGCGTTGAAGTAATCATGCCAGACTTTTTGGAAGGCGGCTACGTGGTAGTCCCGGTTCCAGCACGGGACCGTGGATGCGTCGTAAAGAACCAACAGGGTGTTCACAAGAATATTTTACCCCCATTAAACAATAGTGGGGCACACCAGGGTGTGCCCCTACGGGAAATCGTGTTTTACATTACTACGCCTGGCTGGCTTGCTTGACCACCGCCGCGAAAGCCTGAGGGTCGCGAACGGCCAGGTCGGCCAGCATCTTGCGGTTGAGGTTGATGCTCGCCTTCTTCAGGGCGGCCACCAGGCGGCTGTAGGTTGTGCCGTTCAGCCGGGCGGCGGCGTTGATGCGGGCGATCCACAATTTGCGCAGGTCGCGACGGCGCACGCGACGATCGCGTGAAGAATACCACATGCTTTTCAGCATCGCCTCGTTGGCGCGCCGGTACAGCAGGTGCCTGCTCATGCGCTGCCCCTTGGTGTAATTCAATACTTTCTTGTGACGCAAGTGACCTTGCGGTCCACCTTTTACACGTGCCATTATTTACCTCCTGCGTGCCCCCGGGCGCCGGTGCAGGCACTCGCCTGCGCTCCAGTTGTATACACCCGGTAGCCGCAAATAAAAGGAAATGTTACAGGAAACTCCAGGATACCCGAGGGTACTACGGTTTCATGTGTGGCGCCAGGCGCCGGATGCGCTTGATATAACTTTTTCCCTGGACGGCAACCATCTCACCGAACAAAGCCTTCACCCGATGCGATTTCTTGCGTCGCAGGTGGGCCTTGCCGCCTTTGGTGCGTACGACCTTGCCAGACCCGGTAATGCCAAACCGTTTCGATGTGGCCTTATGGGTCTTCAGCTTATACTTAACAACTTTCTTCTTGCTCGGCACAGCTCTTACTCCTTTACACAAGATTCCGCAGGATGTTACTCCTGCGGTTGCTCGATTTTTTCCGGTTGCTCTGGTTTCTCGTCAGCGTTTTCTACGGTCTTCTTCTTAACAATGCCTTTGGCTGGCACGAGCATCATGGACATGGCCCGGCCTTCGATGGCAGGGGCTTGTTCCACTGTGCCCACGTCAGAGAGTTCATGGGCAATTTCTCTCAAGTCTTCGAGCGCAATTTCCGGGTACGTAATTTCGCGGCCGCGGAAGCGGATGGTCACACGGACTTTCATGTTGTGTTCCAGCCAGCGGCGGGCGTCATCCACTTTGAAGTCCCGGTGGTGGTCGGTCGTCTTGGGGCGCAGGCGGATTTCCTTGACTTCAACTTTGGTCTGTGCCTTGCGCGCTTCACGGTCTTTCTTCTCCCGTTCGTACAGGAACTTGCCAAAATCCATAATGCGGCAGACGGGCGGACTGGAATTGGGGGCGACCTCTACCAGGTCGAGATCCGCTTCATGGGCCATCCGCAGGGCTTCGCGGGTGTTGATCACACCGACGTTTTCACCTGCTGCACCGATCAGCCGTACTTCGGGAACTCGTATGGTCTCATTGACTCGAAAATCGTTGGCGCTGATACGTCTCTCCTCGCAAAATAACGGAAGTCCAGCCCGGGGGCTGGTTTAAGCGGGCTGATAATACCATGAACACAGGGGAATCGTCAATAAAAAGGTCGAGACTGGAAGGCACGGATTTCACAAACTCGGGGTTTTGGGTATTGGCGGGCGGTAAAGCCGCCCGCCAATACCCAAAGATCTTCTTCTGGCCGAGGCGGCTTCAAGCCGCCATCGGCAGTTTCGGCGCCATGAGGCGCCGAAGCCCCCGCCCTGGGGCGGGGGTCAGGAGGTGGGGATAACCAGACTTTCACAGGGCACTGCGTAAATAGCAGTAGACTTCGTGAAAGCCCAGTCAATAAAAAGGTCGAGCCTGGAAGAAATTGCCCTCGGCCTTTTTATCTTTTGTCTGGTTTAGAACTTGCTGGATCGGGTCGAGATCCGGTCTTTGGCGCGGGCGATAAACTCCGCCAACGGGATATTGTCCGCCCGGGAGCCGTCCCGCACGCGCAGCGAGACCTGCCCGGCCTGGGCCTCGTTCTCGCCGACGACCAGCATGTACGGCACTTTCATCAACTGGGCGGCGCGGATCTTGGCATTCATGCGTTGCGCACCGACATCCGCGCCAGCGCGGATACCCTGGTCGCGCAACTGGCGGACGATGTTCTCCGCGTATTCGTTTTGCGGGTCGGTGATTGGGATGACGCGCACGTGCTCGGGCGAGAGCCAGACCGGGAAGTTTCCGGCGTAGTGCTCGAGCAGGAACCCGATCATGCGCTCGTGCGTGCTGAGCGGGGCGCGGTGGATGCACAACGGCGTCTCTTCGACCCCTTCTTTATTCATAAAGGCCAGGTTAAAACGCCCCGGCTGGGCAAAGTCCACCTGGTTGGTCGCCAGCGTGAATTCCTTGCCAATGGCGCTCCAGATTTGGACATCGACCTTGGGGCCGTAAAAGGCGGCTTCGTTGGTAGCCTCCACGAAAGGCACTTTACCGTTCGTCATGGCATTCCGCACCATGTCTTCCGTCTTCAGCCACAGGCGCTCGTTATCCACGTATTTCTTCCCCAGGCCTTCCTTATTATGCAGGCTCAGGCGCATGACAAACTTCTCGATATCGAACAAGTCGAAGTACTTCTTGTACAGGTCTATGACTGCCATGAACTCCTGCTCGAACTGCTCCTCGGCACAGTAGATGTGGGCGTCGTTCATTTGCATGGAGCGGACGCGCATCAGGCCAAACAGTTCTCCCGATTTCTCGTAGCGGTAGCACGTCCCATACTCGGCCAGGCGGATGGGCAGGTCGCGGTAAGAGCGCGGTTTGGAACCGTAAATCTTGTGGTGCATCGGGCAGTTCATCGGCTTGACGTAATACTTGACACCTTCGATTTCCATCGGCGGATACATGGACTCGGCATAGTAAGGCAGGTGACCGGAATGCAGGAACAGGTCTTCTTTGGCCAAGTGCGGGGTCCGCACCCGGAGATAGCCTGCCTTTTCCTCCATCTCTTTCGCCAGCCGTTCCAGTTCCTCGATGATGACGCCGCCGCGCGGCAGCCAGAGCGGCAGGCCGGGGCCGACCTCCTCGTCGTAGGTGAAGATTTCGAGTTCCTTGCCGAGTTTGCGGTGGTCACGTGCTTTGGCTTCTTCGAGCATTTTGAGATAGTTCTTGAGTTCGTCGGGCGTGCGCCAGGCCGTGCCGTAGATGCGCGTTAGCATTTTGTTGTGCTCGTCGCCGCGCCAGTAAGCCCCGGCGATGGACATTAATTTAATCGCCGACGGGTTGATCTGCCGCGTCGTCTCCAAGTGCGGGCCTCGACACAGGTCCGTGAAGGTATCGCTCTGATAAAGCGAAATTTCCGGTTTTTCGGCCAGCGGGTTGCCGTACTCGTCCAGCCCGCCTTTTTCGAGTCCGTCTATCAGTTCCAATTTGTAGGGCTGGCCCTTGAAAACCTGACGGGCTTCTTCGGCGGAAACGACCTTTTTGACGAAGGGGTGTCCACCGGCGATGATCTGGCGCATGCGCTTTTCGATTTTTTCCAGATCTTCGAGCACCAAAGGCTGCGGCAAGTCAAAGTCATAGTAGAAACCGTTTTCGACCGGCGGACCGATGGTGTATTTGGTCTCCGGATAGAATTCCAGCACCGCCTGTGCCATGACGTGCGCGGCTGAGTGGCGGATGCGGTACAGTAGCGAATCTTCGTAGCGTTCTTCAGGTTGGTTGGACATTTTATCTCCTTTGCCCCCACCCCCATCCCCTCTCCAAAAATTGGGAGAGGGGTGCAGGGGTGAGGGTGAAAACAAAAACTCTCGCCCGAATTCGGGGCGAGAGCGCTTGCGCGATCACGCGGTTCCACCCGATCTTGCCCGAGGCGAAGCGAGGGGTCTCGCTCTTGCTCAAGGACATCTCGTTGGGCTGCTAACGGGGCCAGCCGTTCACCTTATTTGGAGGGCAGTCACACAGGGCTAACCCTGCCGTTCAGGTTCCCGCTCGCGGGTGGTTTTCTACGGTGCTTGCCGGAGAAGGCTCTCAATCTTTGGCTTTCTCTTCCTGTTGGCTTGCGGACCGCGTACTCGTCCCGGTCAAAGCGTTTTACTTATTACTGGTCACTGACAATTGACCAAGTGGGCGGAATAGGGCTCGAACCTACGACCTCTGCTATGTCAAAGCAGTGCTCTAACCAACTGAGCTACCCGCCCGATTGCGAGGGCATATTATAACGAGGGTGCCTGAAATTGGCAAGCAGAATTTGGCGGGGAGCGGCTAATTTTCCTCTTTGCGCAAAGTGTCGACGATTTTAGGGTCTTTGAGAATTTCCATGATAAAGGCACCCCCATTTTACCTCATCGCCACGGCGATTCCCAGAGAACCCGATTTTAGGAACGCCGTGTGTGACTGATGGAGTTCGTTTGACAATCAACATTATTTACACTAAACTATACGAAGTAATTGAGTTAATTCTGTCTTCCCGAAAGGAGATTCTCATGTCCGAATCCCCCACTGCTCATCTCACTCCCCAGGCCGGCCTCATCCCGGCCATCAATGCTTGGGAATTTTATCTCAACGACCAGGGCCGCTCGCCCAACACTGTCAAGGCATTCCTGTCCGATGTCCGACTGCTGACCCAGGTTCTGCCCCCCGATCGGACGCTGGGAGCCATTACCACCAACGACCTGAACAACTTCCTGCATTGGCTTGAACACGAGCGCAGCGTGCCCTGCTCACCCAAAACGCTTGCCCGGCGTGTTACGGCCATCAAATCGTTTTTTCGCTGGCTCCAAAATGGCGGTGCTCTCCTGGTGAACCCGGCCGAGAAGGTTGTCCAGCACTCGGTGCTCAGCCCCATCCCCGAGGTCCTGACCGAGACGGAGATCGATGCCGTTCTGCTGGCTGCCGATCGGTCCCGCCGGGCCACCCGTCCCGATGCCCGCCCGTATACCCTGCTGTCCCTGCTGCTTGCCACTGGCATCAAGAAGTCCGAGTGTCTGGGCATCCACCTCAATCATATTGACTTGCAGTCCCCTGGCGAACCATATGTTTTTATCCGTTATGCCAGCCCGGCTAATCGCTATAAGGAACGCAAGTTGACCCTGCCCGAAGACTGGCTTCCGGCTTACGAAGAATACCTGACTCAGTACAACCCTGTTGACCGGCTGCTCCCCTGGTCGCCTCGGCGGCTTGAGTATCTACTGGAAGACATTGGCAAAGAAGCCGGTCTGCCCAAGCACCTATCCTTTGACATGTGCCGTTGGACCTGCGTCTTGCAGGATTTTCTGAATAACGTCGAACCAGAGAAAATCCGCCAGAAACTGGGCATCTCGAAGATCCAATGGCGGGAGATTAATTTGAAGCTGCGGCAGTTGGCGGGAAAAGACGAATAACCTGTAGAGGCCGACCAGGTCATCCCCGCCGATATCATCCCCGAAGGGGAAGGTCCCCGCGCAGTACCCGCAGGGTGAAGGGGGATGGGAAACCGGTCGCCTCTACGATGGTTGGAGAATTAATTTCAACACCCGTTTCGTTTTTTCGGTGACGCGGAACGGGTGCGCCAGGCGGAATCCCGGCACCCAGACAATTTGTTCCCCTGCACAGACCAACGGCCACCCGGCGCGTGCCCGTCTGGGTAGTTTAACATTAATAAAAAATTCCCGCAATTTGACCGTTTGCCTGTTCATACCGAGCGGCGAGAAGACGTCCCCTGCGCGGCGGGTGCGGACCGTGAACCTGTCTCCCGTCAAATCCGCGTCAAGCCAGGCCACGAAGGAATCCCCATTTTCATGCGCAAATTGGCGGGCCGTTTCGACATCCACTTCGAACGCCGACAGGAAGAAGTTTTCGTTGAGATTCACCTGTCCGTTGATCTGCAGATCGTAGACTCCTTCCATCAGTGGCCAATGCGCCGACGGCAGGTCAGCCTCCAAAGCTGCAAGGTAGATTGCATCCCCCTCGCGATAGAGATAGAGACCATCGGTCAAGTCAACCTGCCGGGGAACGAGGTCGGGCATGAGTGTGCGCGTTCTGGCCTCAACGAAGTTCGAGGCGCGTTCCAGGGTATTGAAATCCAGGTTGCGCATGTTGGGCCGCAAAGATTCCATTGCTCTGCGGAAGATGTTACGGCGGAGTCCGCGCGGGATTTCTTCCATGACGGAGGATCGAAAGGCTACATAATCAGCGTCTGCCTTCAAGACAACCTTCGGCCAGACTGAGTCAACCGCATCTGTCAGGGTTTCATAGTCCCCGGCCAGAGCCTCGGCCGTGCGCAGTAGCGTGTTTTTGAAACGCAGATTGTACTTCTCGAGTTCGGGAATCAGGCTGTGGCGCAACCGGTTACGGAAGTAAGTTTCGTCGGTGTTGGACGGGTCATGGACGGGCTGGAGATTATGTTCGCGGCAATAGGCCTCAGTCTCATGCCTCCACAGATGCAGAATGGGGCGAACCAATGGGATTTCCCGGTCAAATTCGGTCAGGGAGGTGCGCCCGGCCATCCCTTTCAACCCGGCCAGACCTGCGCCGCGCAGGAAGTGCATCAGGATGGTCTCTACCTGATCGTCGGCAGTGTGACCAACTGCCACCACGCTGGCGCGGTGTGCCCGTGCCTGGGCGAACAGGAAACGATAGCGCAGCGTGCGTGCGGATTCCTCCAGCGAGAGTTTGTGCTCTTCGGCGTAACCGCGCACATCCGCGGACTCAGTCACAAAAGGCAATTTCATCTGTTCCGCCACGCGGCGCACAAACTCAGCCTCCTGGTTCGCTTCGGGGCGCAGTTGGTGATCGAAATGTGCTACGATGATATCCAGGTTGGGAATCTGCCGCGCCAGGTGGAGCAGACACAGGCTGTCTGGTCCGCCGGAGACACCGATGACGACAAACTCGCCAGTTGGCAAATGATTGGCGATAAAACGATTGTGCATCATACCTCAGGGAATCTCTTCAAGGGATTGATCATATTCCAATTAAACCACAAAGTTCCTCGTTAAAGCGATCACCAGGCACAAAGCCTGGTGATCTATGGGGAGGGGACACCACCGAACTTGGTCTGCATGCGGGGGACATGCTGACCTTCGATGGCAGACACCTGATATACCAGTAAAAGGAGAACAGGTATCTTGAAGATATATTACATCATAATTGTCTTGAATGTATTAAAAAAAGATTAGAATTGTCAAATTTCATCTCCCCCTCCTCTCAAAGAATTTCAGCCACTCCTCCACTTCGTCGGGACTCAGCACCGATTCACTCTTGGATTTCGTCTTGCAAACTGTCTGTGCTTTGACCATCTCCTGGGCAAATTCTTCCGCAGACATTGCCCCGGCGCGGGCGGCTCCTGCGGCGCGCTGGAGGCGTCCATCGGAACTGACTACTGTCCAGTTCTTGGCCGCTTTCTTCAGTTGTAAAAGCCGGGCTTCGATGGCGGCATCCGCGCTTGAACCCTGACGGATGAAATGCGCCGTTACCACGCCTGCCTTGCGCGTGGATGCCTGTCCCGGCGGAGCGCCGTCAAAGTAGACTTCCACCTGGGCACGGCGCAGACGGCAGAATTCCTGCAAGCGGACCAGGAGGTCCAGTTCGTCGTCGAACGAGTCCAGGTGCAAGCCCAGTTTGGGGATCAGGTTATGACCGTCAATCAGATATGGCATAAGAGTTAAAAAAAAGAAAACACAGATGGCTGATTTTATCATCCCCGCCAAGGGACATCGTGCCCGAAGGGTATATCATCTCTATCCGCGTTGGTTCCGAATTTGGTTCTCCGGCTATCATCGGCGTGATGGAGTACAGGTGGTGTTGGGCGGGCGCAGCCCGCCCAACACCACCGAATCTTTTCCTCTAGCGCAGGAATTCCCGAAGGCCCCCGTAGGGGGTGGGAAACCAGGCCTCTTATTCATTCTGAAATTACCGCGGCTTCGACCAACAGGATCGGCGGCAATGCCTCCGAAGCCATGTTGATTCTCACTGCGGGTCACGCGACGTCATTGCTTGTAGTTGATGTACTCGTAGTTCTCGATAAAGTTGTTGTCGAAGTCGTAGGCGATGATACCGACCGCATACTGGCCGTCCACCGGATAGGCCCCGTAGAACGCAAACGGTTGATCTCCCCAGGTCCACACATCTTCGCTTGGCGTGTAATCGTAATATGGCTGGTCGTTCTCATCAAAGAGGATCGTCTGCACGTAGTCCGTGAAGTGGTCCCCGGGCTGCGGATTGATCTCGACCGGATTGCTGGCGCCGTCGTTGTTACTGTCGGGAAAGGCGTAAGCATAAAGGTAGTTGCCATCGGCATCGAAGTAGAGCTTGGCTTCCACGGGTGCGGTCGCCTCGGCGGAGGTGTATTGTCCGTAGACCGCGTAAACCGTCTGCCCGTCCGCGCTCAGGTACTCGGAGGGTTTGAAAAGCGCGTAAGCTGCGTGATTGCCATCCGTCATGCTGTAGAGTGTAGGAGACCAATCATACTGGACGTGCACTGGGCTGGGACCATAATCCGGATAATTCACGCCATTGAGCTCGACGGTGTTGTCTGCGATGTAGTACGAGATATCGCCGACCCAGTAGGAGACGGTGTCCGGGTTGTAGAAATAGAGCACCGTATAAATGTAGGACACGTTTCCGGTGACCGTGGTCGAGACAGACACGGTTTCCTCGCCGCTGATATCCGTGCCGGAGATCTGGATCGGGCCGATGGTCAATTCGGAGGCGCCCGGCCCCGCGACTTCTGCACCGCACGGGGGTATGTAGGCCTGGCCCTCCTGCGGGGCGAAGGCCACCCCGGTGTAGTGGAAGGCCATAAATTCATCCCAGGAGGATTGTTGGAGGAACCTGGAGACGGAGTCTCCGTAGGCAGGGAAATTGCAGCTCAACTCGGTGAAGGTATAGATGTCAGAATTAGGGAAATAAAAGGAAATGCCGTTCGAGCCGGACATCGCCGCCCCGTGCTTTTCGGCAATCACGGCCGAGGAAACCGTCGTCTGCAATTGAAGGGCTGCCTGTTCCACGCCCGAGTCGCCGGTCAAAGTGGAAAGCAACTGGGCGAAGTTCTCGAGGTCGAGATAGGGAGGAGGTGAATCCTCGCCAAAGATCGTGTAGAAATTGCGGGCGTAGGTCCTGGCTTCGGCCACCTGTCTCTGATCAAGGGAAGCCATGGCATTGATGAATTGGTTCATGGCATCGATCATGTCGGGGACGCGTACGCTCTCGACGGCGCTCAAGGTCGTCGTGGATTCCAGCTGGGCAATTTCATCGGCCGTTGCGCGCGCCTCCTTCAGCAGCGTGTCGGTGACCACGTAGGTGGAAACAATGGCCTGTGCGAGTACGCCTCCATCCATGGATGGGTCCTGGACCAGCTGATCCAGCCAACCTGCGTATGCCCAGCCAAACGACGGGATGACATCCTCTGCGGCAACCATGTAGTTGGTGACCGGATAGAAGGTGCCGAAGACCTCGATCTGTGCCATCAGGCAGGCATCGAAGCCAAAGAGCTCGAACCTGTCCAGGCCGGTATTCTGGCGTACCTGGTCCAGCGCATCGGCAATGTCGGGAATCGAAAGCCTGGAGCTGGAAGTCGCATCCCCAAAGCCGCCTGTCCAGCCACCGCCGTGATCCGCCATGACCAGCGCGTATTTCGTGGCCGGGTAGTTCTGGATCGCCCAGGTGACGTAATCCACCAGCGTTTGCGTGTCGCCCATATCGACCTCGCCCAGGTCCATAACGACCGGCGAATGGAGGGCACTCAGATCACTGTCCTGGGTGACGTAGATCCTGCGGGCGCCGGTCCAGTCCCCGTCGCCGGTGAAAGCCCCCGCGTACCGGTCCAACTGGACGACGATGTTCACCTGGGGGGTGGAGCCCACCAGTTCCATTTCATTCACGTCGAACCAAACCCCTTCTTCCAACACTTCGTCGTCCGCGTCGGAGTAGACGATCACGGTCCACTCTGCCATGGCGGCTGGAGTGATAACCTGCGCCTGCGGGGTAGGAGGAACGTTATTGGTTGGCTGAACAGGGGTAAGCAAGTTAACGATCGCGTCCCCAAAGGAATAGAACAGGATAAGTGAGATACAGATGCATGCGACGCAGAGTCCGATGATAGCCAAAATCACCAAAATTTTTAACTTAGTTCTTGGTTTTTGCATATCTCCCTTTCCCTTTCAACCAGATTGACTCCGCCCCTACGGGCAGAAATCCAGGTGCGGGCCTGCTCATCCACCGCGATATCTGTGGGAATATGATCCAACCGCCATCTGTCGGAGGCGTATCTGCCTGCCAGGAGACAGCGGGAACTTTCACTCCACACCAGAATCACGGGCTAACAAGTTACTATATCATAATTATGGTAATATTTGTATATAAACGCGCCCAGGGGCACGGTTTTCACAAACTCGGGGTTTGGGGTATTGGCGGGTGGCAAAGCCGCCCGCCAATACCCCAAGATCCTCTTTTCCCCCGCCCCTGGCCGAGGCAACTACAAACCGCCATCGGCTGCTTCGGCGCCACGAGGCGCCGAAGGCACATCCCTCTTTGGGGTCAGGGGGGTGGGGATTACCAGGCTTTCGGACTTTGTGAAAGCCCTGGCCCAGGGGAAGCAGCTATTTCAGGCAGATCATTCCGAATTGGAGAGGCAGGTAGCAGAACCGCGTCCACCTGGCGAAGACCCTGTAGGAGGCGCCAACGTCCCCATAATTACCCCATCGCTATGGCAATTCCCAAAGACCCTTTTTCAGGAGGAACAAAACAAGATAAAATTCGTTCTATCACTGGAAGAGTCCGCATCATGGAGGCTGCCATGTTCAAGAAATTCCTTTTCGTTTTTCTCGCCGTTTTTCTCGTTGCCTGTACGGGCGGCACACTTGTACCCGTCTCCACGCCCTCTGTAGAGCAAATAGACGCCGAGGAGCAGGCCGTTTATGCCGCACTCCTCCAAAATCTGTATTCGGCATCGAGTTACGTCATTATGGATACCACTGCCACCAGTCCGGTCGGCGTGGGGGATACGGCATCCACCCTGGACCGTATTATGCAAGACATGCGCGGCGTTGACCAGAAAACGGCGGACAGTTTCCGGGTCCGGAACGACGCGGCTTACCCCGTCCGGCCAGACATGGAACTCGGCAGCGCCTACGTTCTGCTGAGCCAAAGCGAAATGAGTCAAATCTTCAGCCAAAACCGGGACGGGTGGCAGGTCTTTTATGAACAATATCCTGACGCGCCTGGCATCACCACACTTTCGCGGATCGGCTTCAATAGAACGCTTGACCAGGCACTGGTTTACGTTGGCACGATGAGCCATTATCTGGCCGGGGGAGGATACTATGTGCTGCTCAAAAAGGTAAACGGAGCGTGGATGGTTGACCAGCAGGTGATGACCTGGATTTCATAATCGGGTAAAATCCCTGCATGTCAGGTTTGAAATCCCCCTTCTTCTGGTTCGTCCTGGCCGTACTGACCACCGCCGCGCTGACGGCCCTCGGTCCGGAGGAGCAATCGCTAGGCGCAAATGTCCGGCTTGTGTATCTGCACGGGGCGTGGGTGCTGACCGCCGAAGCGGCTCTCGGACTTTCGGCTGTCGCCGGGCTGTTGGGCATTCTCACCCGCCGCGAACGACTGCATCACTGGTCTGCCGCGCTGGGGCGCACCGGTCTCTTTTTCTGGGTGACCTATCTGCCGCTCTCATTATGGGCCATGCAGGCAAATTGGAACGGTCTGTTCCTGAGCGAGCCGCGTTTCCGCCTCGCCGTCACTTTTGCCGTAACCGGGGTGCTGCTCCAGATCGGATTGACGCTGCTGGCCCGGCCTATGTTCACCTCGCTGTTTAATGTGTTGTTCTTTGCTGCCCTGCGGATCGGGTTATCGCAGGCAGGTTATGTTATGCACCCGCCGCCGTCTCCGATCTTTAGTTCGGGGATTTTATTGCTCCAGTTGTTTTTCATCGGGATCATCTTCCTGACGATGGTCGCAGCCTATTTCATGACCCGTTGGTGGCTCTCCAGGTGAAGCAAACTTCCCTGCCCCGTCCGGGAACCGGGACTACCACGCCCCGTCCGGAAACCGGGACTACCACGCCCCGTCCAGGAACCGGGGCTACCACGCCCCGTCCAGGAACCGGGGCTACCACGCCCCGTCCGGAAACCGGGACTACCACGCAGGTCGTTGCCTTCACCGTCACCCGGATCATCATGAACACCCTGCACCGGATGGTTTACCCTTTCCTGGCCGTGCTGGCCCGCGGCGTGGGCGTGGACCTTATCTCCATGTCCTACGCCCTGACCGCCCGCAGCCTGGTTGGGACTGTTGGCCCATTCGCCGCGACGGTTGCCGACCGCCGGGGACGCAGGTTCGGCATGCTCTTCGGCATAGGACTGTTCACGTTTGGGGCGTCCATCGTGGTCTTCTGGCCGACCTTCCCGGCCCTGGTCCTGTCCATCATTTTCTCCACGCTCGGCAAATACATCTTCGACCCGTCCATGCAAGCCTATCTCGGCGACCGCATCCCCTACGCGCGCCGCGGCCGGACGATCGCCGTCACCGAGTTTGGCTGGTCGCTGGCTTTCATC
>JADGQD010000089.1 GCA_017882065.1 Anaerolineales bacterium
ATGAAACAACTCCTACAGAACATGAAAACCGGCAAGACAACTATTGAAGAGGTGCCTGTGCCTACGCCGCGCATCGGGCAGGCGCTCGTTCGTGTGGCCGCCTCGCTCGTCTCGGCAGGGACCGAACGGATGCTGGTGGAATTCGGCGAAAAATCGCTGGTGGGCAAAGCCCGCTCCCGGCCCGACCTCGTCCGCCAGGTGATGGATAAGATGAAACGCGAGGGTGTGCTCCCCACTGTCCAGGCGGCCTTCAACCGTCTCGACGAGCCGATGGTGCTGGGTTATTCCTCGGCGGGTCAAATTGTTTCATTAGGTGATGGAATGGAAGGTTTCAAAGTCGGCCAGCGTGTGGCCTGCGCGGGAGGAGGCTATGCCGTCCACGCCGAATACAATGTCGTTCCCCGCAACCTGCTCACACCGCTCCCCGATTCCGTGGATTTCGAGTCCGCCGCTTTCACCACACTCGGCGCAATTGCCCTGCACGGTTTTCGGCTGGCCGAACCGCAAATCGGGGAAACTGTGGCGATCATCGGCATGGGTCTGCTGGGAATATTGGCGGGACAGATCGCGGCCGCGTCCGGATGCCGCGTCTTCGGCATTGACACCAACCCGGAGCGGGTCGCGCTCGCCTCGTCTCTTGGACTTTCAGCCTGCCTCCGCGACCAGGCCGTTGACTCCGCCCAGGCTTTCACCGCCAACCTTGGCTTCGATGTGGTGCTCATCTGCGCCGACACTTCGTCCAATGACCCGGTAGAACTGGCGGCGGTCATCGCCCGCGACCGGGCGCGCATCGTGGCAACGGGCGCAGTCGGACTATCCTTTCCGCGCAAGATTTACTTCGAGAAGGAACTGTCATTTGTCAATTCCCGCTCCTACGGACCGGGACGCTACGACCCATCCTACGAGGAGAATGGACGCGATTATCCCATCGGCTACATCCGCTGGACGGAGGGGCGCAACTTCCAGGCTGTGGTGGATTTGATGGCCTCCGGCAAGTTGAAGGTTGCGCCGCTTATCAGCCATCGTTATCCGATTGAGAAAGCGGCGGAAGCATATGAAGTCATTACCGGCAAAAGAAAGGAACCGTTCCTGGGTATTTTGCTGACTTACGGCGAGAAGGAAGAACTAAAAAGCAATAAGATCGAATTTCCCGCCATCCATCGTCCATCGTCCGCCGTCAAACTGGGCGTTCTGGGTGCCGGTCTCTTTGCCAATGCCACCCTGCTCCCGGCCATTAAGAAAATCCCTGAAATCGAACTGGTCGGCATCGCCTCCGCGGGAGGACTGCATGCCCAGCATTCCGCGAAAAAATTCGGCTTCGCCTATGCCACTTCCAGCGACGATGAAATCCTCAACGACCCGAACATCAACACCGTCGCCATCCTGACCCGCCACGACCTGCACGCTGACCTGGTGGTGAAAGCCCTGCAGGCTGGCAAGCATGTGTTCGTGGAGAAACCGCTGGCGATTGACAATATCGGGCTGAAGAAGGTGATCGCCGCGCTGACCATAGACCGTGGACCGCAGACCGAAACCAATAGTCCATCGGTCACCGTCCATGGTCTGTTGACCGTCGGTTTCAACCGCCGCTTCGCCCCTCTCGCCGGACAACTCGCCGCGCACTTCGCGCACCGCACGGATGCACTTTACATGCACTACCGCATCAATGCTGGGTACATCCCGCTCAACCACTGGACGCATGACCCGGCCCAGGGCGGCGGACGGGTCATCGGCGAAGGCTGTCACTTCGTGGATTTCCTGGCATTTCTGGCCGGAGCCGCACCGGTCTCGGTGAGCGCCCATGCCCTGCCCGATGGCGGCAAGTACCGCGATGACAACCTCTCGATGACCTTCACCTTCCCCGACGGTTCCATCGGCGTGGTGGACTATCTCGCCAACGGCGACAAGTCCTTCCCGAAGGAACGCCTCGAAGTCTTCTGCGGCGGGCGTGTGGCTGTGCTGGACGATTTCCGGGCGCTGGAAATGGTCCATGATGGTCGGCGCACGGTTACCAGGAAGGCCCAGGATAAAGGCTGGACCAGCGAGTGGGTGGCTTTTGTCCGCGCCATCCATGAAGGCAGCGAGCCGCCCATCCCGTATGAGCAATTGGTCGGCGTGACAAAGGCCACGTTCGCGGCAATGGAATCTTTGCGCGGGGGACAAAATGTCAATATTTCTTGACGAATGTGCTATAATTACAGTGCAAACTAATAGTGCAAAAGAGTGACACCATGCCTGTTATCCGGGAACGCCTGAATCTGTATCTCACCAAGCCGGTGATGGACGACTTGCGTCGCATCGTCCCGGCGCGTGAACGCACGCGCTTCGTGGAGGAAGTGCTGGCGCGCGAATTGCGCCGCCGCAAACTTAAAGCGGCGCTGAAAGCGTCCGCGGGCGCGTGGAAAGTCGACGACCATCCCGATATGCTGACTGGAGAAGATATTGACCGCTGGATCGAGGAACAGCGCAAATTGGGCACGCGCGATTGGTCGGAAGAATGGGGGAGGAATGAGTGATTATCTTCTCGATTCTGGCATTCTGATCCGTCATTTACGTGACCAGAGGGGCTACCCAGAACTAACAAATCGCCTGATGGACGAGGCTAATGTTTATATTTCCGTAATTACCCGCCTTGAAATTGTGCGCGGTATGCGTGACCGCGAGCACGGCGAAACCTTCGATCTGCTCGACTCACTGGAAACCATCCCCATGACCGCCGAAATCGCCGACCTGGCAGGCGAACTCATCCGCTCTTGGCGCGCACGTGGCGCTGTTCTGGGCGATGCAGACGCCGTCATCGCCGCCTCGGCGCTGCACAACAACCTGGCGCTGGTGACGACAAACGTGCGTCACTTCCCGATGCCCGAACTGGTCGTCTTGCAGGCCGATGAAGAAGGCGCACTGACGCCACGCGCTTGAGTTGTTAAGTGTGACGAAGGCCACGTTTGAGGCAATGGAGTCGCTTCGGACTGAAAAAACCATCCTCATTTGACATGGATTTCAAAATCGAAGGTCCGCTTCTTAAGCAATCCTCCGTCTGTGTCCCCATCCTGCGGACGTCTCCGGATTGGTTCGGTATCGAAGAAGCCATCCTGAATTATGAGCGCGAGATCGAGCACCTGCCCACCTTCCTGGCAAAAGCGGACGGGAGCGTGCTTGGCTTTCTCAGCTTGAAACAGCACAACCCTTTTTCGTCGGAAATCCATGTGATGGCCGTTCACCCGAGTGCCCAGCGCGGCGGCATCGGGCGGGCACTGGTGGCAGCTGCCGAAGTCCACGCCCGCGGACTGGGCGTCGAGTACATGCAGGTGAAGACACTCGGTCCCTCCCGCTTGGACGAAGGGTATGCCCGCACGCGTACTTTTTACGAAGCGATGGGATTCCGTCCGCTGGAGGAGTTCAAGCAGATCTGGGATGAAAATAATCCCTGCCTGGTGATGGTCAAACGGATGTAATCATGGAGTATCTGCTGGAACTGCGCAAGTTGGTCGGTCATCGCCCGCTCCTGATGATCGGCGCGGCGGCTCTCATCCTGGATGAGAAGAACCGTCTCCTGCTGATGAAACGCTCAGACAGCAGCTGCTGGGGTCCGCCGGGCGGGGCTGTGGAGTTGGGAGAAGTTGTTGAAACGGCAGCCCGGCGCGAGGTCCGCGAAGAGACAGGGTTGGAACTTGGCGGATTGGCGCTTTTCGGCGTCTTCTCCGGCCCGGACTTGTTCTACCGCTACCCCAACGGCGACGAAGTCTATAACGTGACCATCGTCTACCTGACCCGCGACTGGCGCGGCGAAGTCCGTCTGAACGGCGAGCACACCAACTGGGGCTGGTTCGCTCCCGAAGACGTCCCGGAAAACATCAGCCCGCCGATTAAACCGGTGATTGGGCAGTTTATAGAAACCATCCACAAGTAATCAGTGTCCATCTGTGGTTAAATACTCCTCATGAATCGTCTTGTAATTGCCTTCAAAGCCCTGCGCCAGTTGGGACTCCAGCCTGTGGCGCTCAACGCGCTCTACCGGTTTGGGCTGGTAACGGGGCATTATCGCAGAGTAACCAGCCGTGAGTCGTCAGTCGCGAGTGGGGAGTTGAAAGCGGTCCTGCCTTTGCCCGGACGTGATGAACTCCTGACCGTGCTGGACAAAGATGGCAAAGCCGACCTGCTCGCCGAAGCAGACGAAATTTTTTCCGGGAAGGTTCGACTCTTCGGCGCCGAGCCGGTGGAACTCAATCTTACTATTCCTGGAAACCTGGAACACTGGACTGCCTACGAAACCGGGAAAGCCTCTATTCCCTATTCCCTAATTACCGATTTACCTGCTCCCGATATCAAATTCCTTTGGGAACCTGCCCGTTTCGGCTGGGCCTTTACGCTCGGACGCGCCTACCACGTGACCGGGGACGAAAACTACGCCGAGGCCTTCTGGCGAAATTTTGAAACCTTCACGGACGCCAACCCGCCCTGCCTCGGCCCCCACTGGATGAGCGGACAGGAAGTGGCCCTGCGCCTGATGGCATTCGTCTGGGCGGCGCAGGTCTTCGACGCCGCCTCCGCCTCCACCCCGGAGCGCAAAGCCCGCCTGACTGCCTCGGTGGCCGCGCACGCGGCCCGGATTCCGCCGACGCTGGTCTACGCCCGCTCCCAGCAGAACAACCACCTGCTCACCGAAGCCTCCGGTCTGCTCACAGCCGGGCTGGCCCTGCCCGACCATCCCAAGGCGCCCCGCTGGCGCGGTCTCGGCTGGCGCTGGCTCAATGACGGCCTCCAGTCGCAGATTGACGGCTACGGCGAATATGCCCAGCACAGCACCAACTACCACCGCCTGATGCTCCAGGTCGTCTTGTGGACAAATGCCCTTTGTAGTAACGACTTAAGTCGTACCTACCGCTGGCCGCATCAGACTCTGGAAGCGGTCAGACGCTCCGTCCACTGGCTGCTCTCGTTGCTGGATTCCGAGTCGGGCCGGACCCCGAACCTGGGCGCCAACGACGGGGCGTACATCTTCCCCCTGACCGTCCTCCCGTTTGCCGACTATCGCCCCGTCCTGCACGCCGCGGCGCGTGCCTTCCTCGACTACGACCTGCCACGCGGACCCTGGGACGAGATGGCACTCTGGTTCGGGACGCAGGCTGGAGGTCCGAGAAGCATCGCCCTACCGCGTTATCTGGGCGACCAACTCTACGGCAAACACTCATGGGCGTATCTGCGGACGGCTCAATTCACCTCCCGTCCGTCCCACGCCGACCAGTTGCACCTCGACCTGTGGTGGCGCGGACTGAACGTGGCTCAGGACGCTGGGACGTATCTCTACAACGCCCCCGCCCCCTGGGATAACAGTCTGACGACTACACTGGTGCATAACACAATCGCCGTCAACGATCGTGATCAAATGACGCGGGCCGGGCGCTTCCTGTACCTGGACTGGGTCAACGCATACCGGAAGAGTCTCACCGCCGAAAACCCAGCCATGCTCCAGCAGGTGTGCGGCCGTTACCGGGGAGGCGGCTACCGCCATACGCGCACCGTCAGTGTCGGCGACGACGACCGCTGGCTGGTGGAGGACAAAATCCTGCCGCTGCGTATGCCCTGCCCCGTGCCCCGTGCGAGAACCGGGACTAGTCCGCTGGAACCGGGACTACCACCGGAGAAAAAGCCGCTCACGGTTCGGCTGCACTGGCTGCTACCAGATTGGAAATGGGAAATGGACGATGGTGAATCAGGAGTACTCCTCCGGTTGACGTCACCGCAAGGGCTGGTGGAACTCGCCATTCGCTATTCTCCTTCCACTTGTCCTGGCACGTTCTCTCTCGTCCGCGAGGGGGAAATCCTTGCTGGTTCCAGTGCACCCTGTCCCAGCCGCGGCTGGGCCTCGCCTACCTACGGAATCAAAGTCCCGGCGTTGTCGCTGGTTATCGAAGCGGAATCCGCAAATGAAGTAAAATTCGCTACGGAGTTCATCTTCCCGAAATGAGCTATCGCGCCGGTATCATCCTCCTGCAAGACGACAAAGTTGCGCTGATCGAACGTCACCGCGCCGGGCTGCATTATTTCACCTTCCCCGGCGGCCACGTGGACGAGGGCGAGAATCCCGAACAGGCCGCCGTCCGCGAGACGGAGGAAGAACTTGGCCTGCAAGTGACGCTCAAACAAAACCTCGCTCAAATCGGCTGGCATGGGAAATGGCAGTATTACTACCTCGTTGAAGTTACCGGCGGGACTTTCGGCTCTGGTAGGGGTGAAGAAATACTTGACCCACTCCCTGAGTGCGGTACATACCGGCCCATGTGGATGCCGGTTGCCGAACTGTTGGATCAGCCTGTCAAGCCGCGTGAGATGGCAGAGATAGTTGTCCGGTTTTCGAAAGAAGGTTGGCCGGAGGAACCGGTCATCATCCCTGAATAATTCTTGACCGCGGACCGTGGACGATAGACCGTCCATCGTCTACGGTCCATCGTCCATTGTCCACCATGCATATCTTGCTGATTCACCAGGCCTTTGCCGCCCTCGATGAGCCCGGCGGGACACGTCACCACGAGTTCGCCCGAACCCTCGCCGCGCAGGGGCATCGGGTGACGGTCATCGCCAGCCCGGTGAGTTACCTGACCGGTGGGAAAAATTCCCCATTCACCATTCACCCTTCTCCAGATGAAAACCAAAACATCACTATTTTGAGAGCCTATACCTATTCGGCTCTTCACAAATCCTTCGTTCACCGTGTCTTCGTCTTCGTCTCCTTCATGACATCCTCGTTTTTTATCGGTTTGGGGGTCAAAAACGTGGATGTGATCTGGGGCACCTCACCGCCCATTTTCCAAGGCGTGACCGCCTGGATGCTGGCGCGACTCAAGCGCATCCCGCTCCTGTTCGAAGTGCGCGACCTGTGGCCGACGTTCGCCATCGCTGTCGGTGTGCTAAGGAATCCCATCCTCATCAAACTTTCTTTCTGGCTCGAACGTTTCCTCTACCGCCGTGCTGACCGGGTGATGGTTAATAGTCCCGGCTATTTGACCCACGTGACGGAACGCGGCGCACGTTGTGTCGAACTCGTCCCCAACGGTGCCGACCCGGAGATGTTCGACCCGGGAAATGACGGTCTTGCGTTCCGGTCTGCCAACCACCTGGAAGATAAATTCGTTGTGCTCTACGCTGGCGCGCACGGACTCTCCAACGACCTGGGCGTTGTACTCGAAGCGGCAAAATTGCTGCGTGATGTGGTAGTAACTTCGGAAATAACGGTCATATTCCTCGGCGACGGCAAGGAAAAACCCGCCCTGCAAAAACAAGCCACCGGAATGGGCCTGACCAACGTCCTGTTCCTCCCCCCCGTCCCTAAGACTGAGATGGGCGAAGTCCTGGCCGGTGCAGACGCCTGTCTCGCCATCCTGAAACCCATCGAGGAATATAAGACCACCTATCCGAACAAAGTCTTCGACTATATGGCAGCCGGACGCCCCGTCATCCTGGCAATTGACGGAGCCATCCGTGAGGTAGTCGAGGCGGCGGAGTGCGGAGTTTTTGCACAGCCTGGCAACCCATCCGCGCTGGCGGAGGCGATTCGCAAGTTATCAGCAAATAAACACGAAGCAAGAAAAATGGGGTTGCGCGGACGGAAATATCTGGAAGAACATTTCAGCCGGGCCGTCATTGCCGAAAAACTATTGGAAGTTCTGAAAAGTATGTCACGTTAGGAGAATATATGCCCGCCATCGCCTTCAACCGTTACTACCGCTACGACGACCTGACCCAAATACTGAAAGCCCTGGCGGAGGAACACCCCGACCTGCTGCGACTGGAAAGCATCGGTAAAAGCCATGAGGGTCGCGAAGTCTGGCTGGTGACCGCCACCAAGAAGGCGGTGAATAAGAAGGTCTAGCGGG
>JADGQD010000090.1 GCA_017882065.1 Anaerolineales bacterium
CGGGAGATGGTTTTTATTAACCGATGTGTGCCACGATCTTTTTGTGGAGCGTATCCGCGTCCAGGTCGATCACTGAAATCAATTTGTCGCGTCCGCCAACTCCAGCCACCACTTCCAAATGATTAAGCGGTACATCCAGCACTTTTGCCAGAAACTTGAGAAGCGCCACATTGGCCTTCCCTTCCACCGGCGGCGCTGTCAGATGGACTTTGACCGTCCCGTCACTCAAGATATCTACAATTTCGTTCTTGCTGGCACGCGGTGTAACCCGCACCACCAAGGCTGCGCCCGTCTTGCCATTGTGCAAATGAAAAGACCTTGATCCCATAAGTCACCTCAAAGAGCATAAAAAAAACTGATCAGGGCATAAAACAGGATTTCGACCAAAATGATTAATATCAACGGACTCAAGTCGAACATCCCTACCAGTGGCACAATCCTGCGAATAGGCGCCAGCAACGGACGAAGGACACGGTCCAGTGCATTGCGCACCGGATGGTAAGGGCTGAGAAAAAACGAAAGTATCGAATCAACAATCACCAGCAAAATGATCAGATTAGCCAGCGTGCTGATTATTTTTGCAATGATAATAATCATAAATCCTCTATACCGGGCGCGGCCCTAAAATTGCCTGGCCCACTCGCACATAGGTTGCTCCTTCCTCTATGGCAGCAATAAAGTCCGCACTGGTTCCCATCGAAAGTTCTGTCCAATCGGTCTGAGGAAAGTGCTCCCTCATAAAAACCTGCAGCCGGCGCAATTGCTGGAAGTAGGGGCGCGTTTGCTCTGGATCGTCGAAGAAGGGCGGCATGGTCATAAGTCCGCGCAAGCGCAGACGGGGAAAGGCCATAATTTGTTCGAACGCAGGCTCCAGGTCAGGCCAGTGTCGCTCATCCCAGGCTGGAAAGCCAAATTTGCTCTCCTCGCCGCTGATGTTGACCTCCAACAGCACAGGCAGTGTCAGACCTGACTCATCACAGTACCGGTCCAGCCGCCCGGCAAGTTTGACGCTGTCGAGCGAATGCAGCATGGAAAAGTGCCCGGCCACCAAATCGGCCTTACGACTCTGAACATGGCCTATCATGTGCCATTCTACCGCAGATTCCGGGAGAGCGGAGATTTTGGCGACAGCTTCCCCGGCATAATTTTCGCCCAAAATGGACACCCCGGCCATAATCGCCGCCCGGACCACTTCAAGAGGCTGAGACTTGGATACGACCACCAGGTGTACAGTCTCCGCTTTACGCCCGGAACGGGCAGTTGCTTCGGAAATCTGACCGAGCACACGCTGATAACGTTCACGAATAGTCGAGATCAGGGCTTCATCCATGATTAGATTATACCAATGCAATGATTGCACCAAATCGGCCAGTGCATCCCTTTTCAGCGCGGTGCGAATACCAGTCCTCTGTATGACAGGCGGTACAAACTCCGGCCACTTCAACATGACGCACCCCCACCTGTTCGAGGAGCAGGCGATTGGCGGCCCATAGATCGAATTTTATGGGACCAGCGCTCGCCGAGAGTAAACTCGAAGCATCGCTCCCAAAAGCTTGCTGCACCTGAATGACTACGTCCGGGCCGACTTCGTAATGGTCCGGGCCAATGGATGGGCCAATTGCTGCCTGGATATCGTTCGGGCTTGAACCGTAGTGTTTCTGCATCGCTTCCACTGCAAAACAGACTGTGCCGCGCACCGTGCCCATCCAGCCGGCGTGGGCAATGCCCGCCACCTTGCGAACAGGATCATGAAGCATGATCGGCACGCAATCCGCGAAGCGCATCATCAGTGTAAGGCCCGGTCTGTCCGTCAGGATGGCATCCGCCTGCATATGAGGTGACTCCGGGGAACGCGGGGCTTCAGCAATAACCACCTCAACTCCATGCACCTGCCAGACATCAAAAACAGAAGCCGGGTCACGCTCCAAAGCTGCCAGCGCGAGTCGACTGTTTTCGCGCACCCGCTCCAGGTCATCGCCGACCGTGCTGCCCAGGTTGAGCGCCGCCCAGGGGTCTGGGCTGACACCTCCCCGCCGGGTAAATATGGCGTGGAGTAAGGTCTGGTTAAACAGTCCGAACTGGTAATAACGGATTTCGCCGTTTGACTGAAAAGGCATACGAAAGTTTATTTCTTGAGAACGGCGAACTTCTTGGCCAGCAAACGGCGTGTATCGGCCATGCTCTCTTCGATGAGCGGGAACATGAACCAGGCAGTGGTAAGACCAAACAGGAAACCGGTCAGCGTGCGCAGGAGCGGGGTGCTCTCACGATAAGGCAGGATGGATTGGATAAACGTGCTGGGAATCTGGCTGAATAACTGCGAGAAGCCATCCAAGCCAATCGGCCCCAGTCCGACCAGCACCCAGATGAGCCAGTGCAATTTCGGCAGCTTCCTCCCGGTGAGGGCATAGACCACACCAAATAAAGCCATCGCGCCCCAGATTGCAACGTCCCGCTCGCACAGGGCAATCTTATAGCCGAGCAGTGAATTTCCTTCGTAAACCCGCGCCTGAAGCCGGCTGGGATCGGTCAAGTCGGTGATACCGCTGACCTGTTCGAAAGTCAGTACACCGGGTATTTTCGCTGCGGCGTGGGGATAATAAGCCTGTTCACCAAACAAGAAAAACGAGCGGAAAGCCCACTGATGGCAAAGTGGTCTATAGATTTTGTAAATCATCTCGGCCGGTGTGTTCCAGCCCGCCTCCTTGAAAATCGGCGCCAGGAATGGGATCCCTATGTACAGGATCAGGAACAAATTGAAAATAGCTAGGTAGTGTTTCGATATCCAGTAAGAGATTTTGTCTGCTTTGCTTATTGTCTGAGTGCGCGAGGTGTTCACCTGGAATGTTTTGTCGTTGATACTTTCCAATTGCGACCGGCGGTCAGCGGCTGCACCGAGAGTCATCTTTAATTCCTGGCGTGAAAAAGGTGCTTTTAGCCGGAACGGCCCCGCCTCCACGACCGGGATTTCCAGGGCGAAAGTGTCCCGCATAGAAGGATCGGAGTCAATATCGAGAATCGCCAGTTGATGCGGGATCTCCTCCTGCAAGGCCTTCAAATCTTCTTCGGCCTGCTTACAGAGTTCACAACCAGCGCGGGTATACAACGTGACTGTAATCATTTGTTTATGCCTATCATGGAAAGATTTTGGTCGAGGACGTCTGCGCCCATGGAGTAATCAACGATGGCGCGGATAACCCCACTCGCATCAATAAAATAACTGGTCGGATAAACCATAGTTATTATTCACTCTTATAGGCCGAAATTAATCAGGGGGATGTAATTAGCCAACACGTTGAACGAGCCCAAAAAGAGCAGGATGCCGACCACAATCAGGAGTACCCCCATGATAATTTCGACCACACGCATTACTTTACTGTAGCGGCGTAGAAGAGTGCTCACCCAACCAATCCCCAAGGCAGCCAGCAGGAATGGAATTGCCAACCCGGCAGAATAAGCAACTCCCAAGGTTGTCCCCTTGACGATCGAGCCGCCATTCACAGAGAAGGTCATGATCCAACCCAATACCGGTCCAATACACGGCGACCAGCCGGCTGAGAAGAAAATGCCCATCAAGACCGATGAGAGGTAACCCCAGCGGCGATCCACCTGGGAGTGGACACGCACGTCATATTCCAAAAAAGGGATGCGGAAAACGCCAATCATGTGCAAGCCAAAAATAACGATAACGAACCCGCCTATTTTGGCCAGCCAGGTGCGCACATCATAGAGCAATAGTCCAAGTGCCGAGGCAAGGATATTGAACAGAATAAAGACCAGACTGAAACCAAGCACGAATGCCAGGCCGTGCGTAAAAGTCACCCAACGGTTCTTACCGGACGATTCGCCACCGGCAGCGCGCCCGCCCAAATATCCGATATAGGCAGGTACGAGCGACAAGACACACGGGGAAAGAAAAGAAGCCAGACCTGCCAGAAATGCAAGGCCGATCGTCACATTGAAATTATTCATTTTACATCATCACCATTAAAAAGTATCTTCTACAAACACGTGTGTGCTGCCCGTCCAGCCGCTCCAGGTGATTTCTCCAGTATCCAGCCCGACCTCAGGCTGCGACCAGCGGAAGATCCATTTCGCATCCTCCGGTTTACAGTTAACACAACCATGCGAACGCACTGTGCCGAAATCGTTATGCGAAGTCGCCCCATGGACAGCCACACCATCGCCGGAGAAAAGTGTGGTCCAAGAAATCCCCGGAAGGTCATAGCTGGAAGCCACCGTATTGGCTGCCATGCGAACGGATATCAACTTCCGCCAGACGGGATGTTCACCCAGAGGTGTCGAGTCTTCCTGCATGCCCGTTGAGACGCGGCAAAAATAGACTTCCCGGTCGCCTTCTTTGCACGTTAAAGTCTGGTAATTCAAGTTCACAATGACCTTCTTGGTAGCAGGATCTACCTCCGGGTTGATCGGCGAGACGTCCTCCTCGGTCAAAGGGCGAAAAGCCGCCCCATCTGCCCAGAAGAGGTCGCCGGGATTTCCATAACGCTCATTTACATGGTATTGGATCGTACCTGTATCCGTCGTCCGGATCTGGTCAATCCACATGACTTGGGAATAGTACAGACGTGCCTGCAAACTATAGGCGATATGGTCACGCATCCAGCCAGAGACCGGAGCGGGGTTTTCCATATAAAGGTCTACATAAGGGACCGTTACTTCGGCCCAGAAGCCAGCCTGGTCTTCAGGCAATGCCGACAGGGGCGCATTGGGAAGGTTTCCGCATGGCTGGAGATAGGAGGAATAGATGTACCCCTCGGGCGTCTCCACCCACCGTTGGTTGGGGAGATTAAGATCAATATTTTCGGCGCTGACTTCTTTCAACCAGGGAAAAACTTCGTCACGCTGAGCATCGCGTACCTTCGTGCCGCCAACATCGGGACGCGCCATGATCGGGATCGTGCCGCCCCATTGCATACTTGTATCGGCTGTGCAATTGCGTCCGAGTAAATCGGCCTGAGGAAAATCAGGCAACAGAACAGCACGGCTTATTTGGTGTAACCCCACCAGCCGGGATGTCAGGGGACGCAATGCCATAGCGCCCAGGCCGAGGCCAGCCACCTTCAGAAAATCACGGCGGGAAACAGAAACAGGTCGGTTGGATGAAGTCATGCGGCCAAGGATAACCGTAAACGGAAAGGAAGTCAACTGGAACCTTAAACACGGCTTAAAAGAAGCGGGCCTTAGGGAAATCCCGTGATAGAGGAAATGCTATGGGGATGTTCCCCTTTTTTACCCCATCACCACGGCGATTCCAAAATAATATACATTCCCGCCGCCCGGATTCGGGCGACGGGAATGTATTTGGTTCAGCAATAATTATTTCACATCACCAACAATCATGGTAGTCGTAGTGAAGGCGGTTGCATCAGCCGCGGGGTTAAGGTAGACAGACACCGAATAGGAATTCGTCTCCCCTGTAGCAATGGCATCGCCGCTCGGGAAGATAGAAGTGTATTCCACCGCGACCAGGTTGTTCTGGGCATCCATTACCATAGCTACCAAAGTGATGCCGCTCAGACTCTTGCCGCTGGTATTGGAAACACTGCCATCGAAAGTCCAGGTTGCACCGTTTTTCTGCACAGTTTCTTCGGTAGCAGACAGGTCAACGGATTCATAGGAGGCTGGGGATGTGAAATACGGGTCGACCTGCGCGGAACAAGTTTGCACCAGAGCGGCCTGGTCAGGGTTATTGTTGACAATACCGAACTCTGAAATACTGAAGGGGCCTGCCGCGCCTGGTTTTACTGGGATAGGTACAATCGAATTACCGGCATCCAAAACCGTTCCATCCACAGCATATAGACCAGCAACTACGTGGGAATCATCTAGTGTCTGGGTGGAATTATTGGTGATCCAGCCAACAATACGGGCAGAACCGTCCTGATCGAAATATGTGTTGGTGACTTCAACCTCCATTGGAAAATCGGTCGCACTATCGGTTACATCCGCGTCCCAATAAAGTTGCCATTTGGTCGAGCTACCCGGGTTGGGGAAGGTGATTTCAAAAGGAGTCCGGTCGTAGCCATTCGTATCGCCTGTAGGGGCCAGCTCGGTGGCGTAAGTGGTAGCCAAATTAGCAGAGAGCAAGTTATTTGAATCATCCAAAACACCGCCTGCCAGGCCTTTGATGTGAGCCCACTGGTTGCCCGTGTTGACCAGTTTTCCGGTAAGGAAATACAAGCCGGAACCATTATCCACAAGCTGGACATTTTCCCATTGCAGGGTGGCACGGTTGGCGTTGCCAGTTGCCTGACCAGTAATCGTCATATTATACGAGGCCGGTGTACCATTCGTGGTATCGTAGGAATATTCGAACGGGGAGGATACACCTGGAGCAAGTGTATAAAGCATCGGGTAGATAATCGCGTTGGGCGTTATGTTGCCATTATCATCTTTGAGCAATGAGGTACCAGAGGCATCTTTGATCTCAATGGTCAGTTCAATCGAGTTTAGAACCGTGCTGCTATTATTGTCAACCTGACCAACCACGCGATAGGTGCCAAACGCATCAACAAAGGCGTTGGTACTAGCTATGACCAGATCACCAGCTGAGGTCTCAGGCGTGTTGGCCACAGGAGGCTGGGAAGTCGAACTCGAAACCGTTGTTTTCACGCAGGCCTGCAAAGAAAGGACAAGCCCAATAACAACTGCATACAGAGCAATTTTAAGTTTCATCTTCTTCTCCTATCCAGATAAAATCCGGTTTAGTAATCAATTTTAGCACAGCTCAGAGCCGAAGGGACTGCCCCAGGTATGATTATTTATCCGAACATGTCTGTCAGCCCAGTAAAACAGTCTGCGCTGACCTTGTGACCGCCATCGGACTCGCAATACGTAACCTGCGCTCCCGAACCCTCCAACAGGGCCACAGACCTGCGCGCCTGCTCCACCGGGATCATTTTATCCTGCTTTCCGTGAGCTACAAAAACGGGTTTTCCTGTCAAAGGATGCCTCGCAATCAGGTCCTCTGCACCATCCGGCATGAAACCTGAGAGCGCTGCCAACGCCCGTATCCGCTCCGGATGGAGCAGTGCCAGCGTATAAGAAAGCGCCGCGCCCTGACTGAATCCGATCAAGTCAATTTGATTGGCGTTCACTCCTGCCGCCTTAGACCAATCGTCAACAAAACCGATCAACGCCTCGGCAGACAGGCGTAAATCATCCAACACTGGAAGATCCCATATTCGCGGTCGGAATTCACACCACGTATAGCCGCCATCGGGAGCATTATAAGGCCCACGCGGAGCCAGGACAGCCACTTGCGCTGGGAGCTTGCGGGCAAAAACCCACATGGAATTTTCGTCGCCCGTCCAGCCGTGTAGAAGTATCAGCAGCCGGGATGGCACAGCAGTTGCCGGGCGGAAGCGAAATATCCATTCGCGGAATTCACGGAGTTCGGTATCAATCGCGATTGACACGTTTGGTAATCCAATCAAGGATTAGAATGATCAGCACAACCAGCACCACCGGTGTCATTCCAGCCAGAAGACAAAACAAACCCATCACCGCCGCGCTGGAGCCATAAATTAAATAGATCATCCCGTCACCTACTATGAAAAGCAAAACCAGTGCCCCGGCAATCAGGCGGAGGTTGGTCTGGCGGGCGTATTTTTGCAGGTTACGAGTCATGCTTTATTTCTCCTGCCGAGTCGGAAAATATTTCCTGCGCATTCGGTTCGGCCAGGCGGTGGCACGCTTGAGATCCGGGAGGATGGCGTCCACGGCTTTCTCGCCAAGGTGAACGACTTTA
>JADGQD010000091.1 GCA_017882065.1 Anaerolineales bacterium
AGCGCAAGCAGGCGGAAGAGGAGATCCGCAGCCGCCTGGCCGAACTTGAATCACTGTCACAGGTGAGCGACTCCTTGACGAGTGCCATTGACCTGCAACCTCTTCTTGAGAATATCCTGGCGGGCGCAAGAAATGCGATCCCCGCAGCCGAAAAAGGGACTATTCTCCTGACGGAACCGGACGGTGGACTCCGCCTGCAGGCCGTGTCTGGTTATACTGATCCCCGTTTACTGGGCTTGGTTCTCCCTAATCAAAAAGGATATGCTGCTCGCGTTGCCCGCGAGCGGATACCCATCAAAATTGATGACGCCCAAACCGGGTATGAGGTCCCCTTTAACGACAAGATTGAAGAGATTGAGGCAGTGCAGAGTGGAATCGCAGCTCCCTTGATCGTCAAAGGGAAAGTGATTGGCGTCATTTCCCTTGACAACGCTTCACGAAAAGCCGCATTTACTGAATCCGAATTGCGTCTGCTGGTTACTTTTGCATCCTCGGCTGCTGTAGCCATTGAAAATGCGCGTCTTTTTTCAGAGACCCAGCAGCGTTTGAATCGTCTCTCTGCCCTGCATTCGATTGATGCCGCCATCGGCGCCAGCGTGGATACGAAAGTCACCCTGAACATTGTGCTGGAACACGTTATCACGGAATTAAAGGCGGATGCTGCAGCGGTGCTTTTGTTCAACCCGCTTACCATGATGCTCGAATACGCCGCCGGGAGTGGCTTCCGCCTCCATGTCATCGAGGGATTACGCCTGCGGCTGGGAGAAGGGTTGGCCGGACAGTCCGTGCTGCAGCGCCGCGCTATCCACATTGCCGACCTCCGGCAGGCTAGTGAGGTGGAGCAGCTGTTGGAGCCTCTCGTTTCTGGGTCCGCCTCGGCACCGTTGCAATATCTGGAGGGAGAAAATTTTGTTGCCTACCATGCCATCCCCTTGATTGCCAAGGGACAGGTGCAGGGTGTGCTCGAAATCTTCCGGCGCGCTCCCATGCCGGTGGACCAGGAATGGATTAACTTCTTTGAGATGCTGGCCGGGCAAACCGCGCTTGCCATTGATAATGGCCGTCTGTTTGAGAACCTGCAACATTCCAACCTTGAACTGACTCTGGCCTATGATGCCACCATTCAGGGTTGGTCCCAGGCCCTCGAGTTGCGCGATGAAGAGACCGAGGGCCATACCCGACGCGTCACCGAGTTGACCCTGCGCCTGATCCAGGCCATGGACCTCGAAGAAGTGGAAAAGGAACATGCCAGGCGTGGTGCCCTTTTACATGATATCGGCAAGATGGCCATTCCCGATAGTATCCTGCTTAAAGATGGTCCACTCAATGAACACGAGTGGGATGTGATGCGCCTGCACCCACAATATGCCTTTAATTTGCTGTCTCCGATAACCTATCTGGCTCCCGCGCTCCACATCCCCTATTGTCATCATGAAAAATGGGACGGCAGCGGCTACCCGCGTGGTTTGAAAGGCGAGGAGATCCCGGAGGTGGCACGTATCTTCGCCATCGTGGATGTGTATGACGCTCTGACCTCCAACCGTCCGTACCGCCTGGCATGGACGCGTGAGAAGGCGATGGAATATATCCGCGAGCAATCCGGAATGCATTTCGACCCAAAGGTTGTGAATGCCTTTATGGACTTGATGGCTGGCGAGAAATGAGGAGCAGAGGAGCAGAAAGCAGAAGGCAGCGATAAGACTGCCTCCTCGGTGAATTCTACATTCTTTCCACCATCAGCGCACCGGTAGCGTTTCCGTCTTCCAGTTGCATGTACACTGCTATGATGTTATCTTCCATCAATTCCTTCAACCGCCGCCGTTCCAGCCCCACCGGGTTGAGCGGATTAAAAACGACCGGCTTTCCTACCACCAGCTGGCCCGTCGAGTGAACCACCACCGGGTAGAACCCCAGGCGTTCGCCGGTCTCCGCGTAGTACATCTCTCCCAGCCGGGCAAAACTGTGCTGGAAAGGATGCATCTTAGTTACCGGGTCAGTTGGCAGGCGGTTATCCTCCGGGAAGACCAGTACGAACTTTCCTTCCCGCAGGACACCCATACTTATCTCCAGGGTCTCGCGCATCCGCTCGTAATCGCCGCGGTAGACCGGAATGCAACCGAGAGAATAAAAAAAACGGTACGCTGATCCTGCAGAGTGCCCGGGCCACCCACCGGCTCACCGGGGGTTTGAAATGCAATTGTCTTTCCACGAAATCAGCCTGCAGCCAGAGAGGTGCCAGGCCTTTATCCATCATGTCCGCGATCACCCAGGGATGGACCCGCATCGGAATCGAACAGGCTGTCGCAATCGGGCCGGTGGCATCCAGGTGGTTGGCAATGAAAACTGCTGGTCCGCGCCGGGGCAGGTTTTCCTCCCCGATCAGTTCCCCACGCCACAGGAATAAATCCAGCACTCCCACGAGGAATTGATACAACCCATCTTTCATAGCTCATCTAAAGCATGTTCAATCGTGGCCGATATTGCAGCGCCTCCGCCAGGTGCGCCGGAACAATGTCCCCACTCCCGGCCAGATCCGCAATCGTGCGCGCCAGTTTCAGCACCCGATGATACGCCCGCGCCGATAGCTGCAACTGGTTCATGGCCGTTTTCATCAGGGTTTGACCGGTCTCGTCCAGCGCGCAGAACTTGCGTACATCCGCGATGCGCATGTCGGCATTGCATGTAGGGGCGGACGGCTGTCCGCCCGATTCATCCGTGCGAAACCGTACTCGCTGTCGCTGACGGGCGACTTCGACCCGTTCCCGCACCGTGGCGGATGACTCTCCCAGCCGGTCACTGCTCAGCTTTTCGTACTCGACGCGCGGCACCTCCACGTGGATGTCAATCCGGTCCAGCAGCGGACCCGAAATGCGCTTCTGGTACTTGGTCACCACCATAGAGGAACAGGTGCAGGGCCTCACCGGGTCGCCGTAATAACCGCACGGACAGGGATTCATCGCGCCAACCAGTTGGAAACTGGCCGGGAAAGTCAGCGAGCCTTGCGCCCGGCTAATGGTCACCACCTTGTCCTCCAGCGGCTGGCGCAGCACTTCCAGCACGCGCATCCCGAATTCGGGCAGTTCGTCCAGAAATAGAACACCGTGATGGGCCAGCGAGATTTCCCCCGGATGTGGCCAGTTACCGCCGCCCACCAATCCAGCGTGACTGATGGTGTGGTGCGGGGCGCGGAACGGACGGTTGCGCAGCAGCGGCGTTTCGGGCGGGAGTTGGTCGGCCACCGAGTAGATGCGGGTCACGTCCAACGCCTCGTCAATGGACATCTTCGGCAGGATGCCTGGCAGAGCGCGTGCCAGCAGGGTCTTGCCCGACCCGGGCGGACCCATCATCAGCACGTTATGCCCTCCGGCGGCGGCCACTTCGAGGGCTCGCTTGACGTGTTCCTGACCCTTGACTTCGCCGAAATCGGTCGGCGGGAAAAGCGGGGCGTCTTCCACTTCGAGGCGGGTGTAGGCCGGGACGGGCTTGCGTCCCGTCAGGTGGTTGTAAAGCACACCCAGTGAAGAAACGGGGATGACTTCCAGATCGGGGATCAGGGCGGCTTCGGCGGCATCCGCCTCCGGTACCACAATTCGCTTGAATCCGGCCTGACGGGCGGTGGCGGCCATCGGCAGCACCCCGCGGGCGTGGCGGACGGTCCCATCCAGCGAGAGTTCCCCCACCACCATCGTCCCTTCGGCGGCTTCGGGCGGCAACATGCCGGCGAAAATAAGCACACCCAGGGCGATGGGCAGGTCGTAGGCCGGGCCTTCCTTGCGGACCGAGGCCGGGGCCAGGTTGACCACCAGCCGTTTGCGCGGAAAGGGCACCCCGGCGTTGCGAACTGCCGCCTGGACCCGTTCGCGGCTCTCTTGGATGGCCGCGTCCGGCAGGCCGACGATGGTCATGCCGGGGAAGCCGGAGGTGTAATCCACTTCCACTTCGACCACCACCCCGTCCAGGCCGATCATAGCACAGGAATAGACACGCGCGAGCATAGACAGAGTATAGATAAGAATGGGAGTAAAGTCAACTGACGAAAAACAGCCTATCTGCGTTACCTTCGCAGGATAGGCGGATGTGGAGCAAAATCTTTAAATGGAGCGTGGAAAACTCGGATGCGGCGGATTTGTGCAGATTTACTGCTTCTTGCATAAATACGGGAACTTTGATGATCAAAATATAGGGAATTACAGCAATTTGGTTCATATCTTAGTGAAGTACCCTGTAGTTGCGTTGTTGCTGTGTGATAGTAACCTCTAAGGTGACTTCTACATACTTATAGTTGGCAACCCTCCCGCCGGTTTTGCCGCCTGCACCGCTCTCACAATCGCCTGCGCCAGTACTTCGGCGGCATACGCCCCCACGGTGCTCACGTCGGCTTTCTTCTGACCGGTGGCGAGGGCGAAAATCGTGTCGCCGTCCAGCATGGTATGCGCCGGGCGAACTGCGCGTGCCAGCCCGTCGTGCGCCATTTGGGCTACTTTGGTGGCCTGTGCCTTGTCGAATCTGGCGTTGGTCGCCACCACCGCGATGACGGTGTTACCGCCGGTGGCTAGACTTAAAATAGTCCTCCCGGCAAGAGTCTGCATCACCTTCAGCGTATCGGCGAATGGACCTGAACCACCTAATTTCAACGGGCCAAGTTTGGCAGGCCGCGCCCCGGCGATGATCTGGCCCGTCGCCGGATCCAGCACGTCGCCGAAGGCGTTGACCGCCACAATCGCGCCGACCACCACTCCTCCGCCGATCTCGATGCTGGCGGTGCCGAGGCCGGATTTCATTGCCCCGGCCATTCCGAAGATTTTGCCCAGCGTAGCCCCGGTCCCCGCGCCCACGTTGCCCTCGGCCACCGGTCCAGCTTGCGCGGTGGAAACGGCAGCATAACCCATTTCCGGGTCCGGGTGGCGGGCGGATTTGCCCAGGCCCAGGTCAAAGAGGATTGCCGCCGGGACGATCGGGACGCGCGAGGCACCCAGTCCATAGCCAATTTTCTGCTCGGCCAGGTATTTCATCACGCCTGAAGCCGCATCCAACCCGAAGGCCGACCCGCCTGCCAGCACCACTGCGTGCACTTTGTCCACCAGGTTAATCGGGTTCAGCAAGTCGGTCTCACGCGTGCCGGGGGCGCTGCCGCGCACGTCCACCCCGCCGACCGCCCCCTTGCGGCAGAGAATGACTGTGCAGCCGGTGAGGGCCTCTTCATCCTGGGCTTGGCCGACTTCAATCCCCGGGATGTCGGTAATGGCATTGTTGCGCTTCATGGGTTTACTTAAGGCTGTGGATCAATTCAAGGAATTCATCCCATTCTTCTTTGAAAAAGTGCAGGGTGACGTTGTTGAGTTCCAGATGATAAGTGGTTTCACCATCGGGTTCATCGGCTTTCCAGGCCAGGTAGCTTTCGGTCTCGGCCAGGGTTTCGGTCTTGGGTTCGGGGGCAGTCTTGGGCATATAAAATCTCCTTTTCGATATTCTCATTATACGAACTTCTTGACGAAATTGCACATCAAAAAACGAAGTCACTTGGTCATATTGGTGCTTTTGAGGCTTGTTGGTTCTACTTTTGACGGGTCCGGTTCCTTGCCTTTGCGCCTCCCCCACCAGGCGCGGATGTTACGGAGCCATTTTGGCACAGGTGGGGGCGGGAGGATATCTTCTTCCGGGGGCCAGGGGTCTTTATCCAGCAGCTTGCGCATGGTATACCGGCCAACGAGTTGCAAGGTCGCCAGCAGGGGCGCGGCGATGATGATGCCCAGGATGCCAATCAGATTGGCGGCGATAATGGCGGCAATCAGCACGAAGGCAGGGTGGACCTTCAGTGTATTGGCCATGATGCGCGGGGCCACCAGATTGTCGAAAACCTGGTCAATGACCAGGGCAATGATAATGACTACGACCGTATAGGCCAGCGGCGAAAGCCCGAACGGGTTGCTCCCCTGGAAAAAAGTGACCAGGCCGAGTACAATCCAGTTGATGGCCGGGCCGATGTACGGCAGGAAACTGGCAAACCCGGCGATGAGCGCCACCCCGATGGCGTAGTGGACCCCCAGGATGCTCATAAAAACCATATAGGTGATCACCTTCGAAAAGAAAATAATAATCTGCCCGCGTAAGAACGCGTTCCAGATGTGCCCCAGTTTTTGACTCAGGCGGCGGATATCTTCGGCATAACCGGGGATATCCACCTGGATAATGCGAGTACGAAAACCGCCGCTCTCCAGCAGGAAAAAGTACGAGACGACCACCACAAACGCCGTCCAACCCAGTGTGGAGGCTGCGCTGCTTGCCAGGGTCCCGACCAGGCCGCCCACTTTTCCCAGGGCAGGCTCGATGTAGGAAAGGATCTGCTGGCCGATGGTCTGCCAGTCAATTGTGGAGAAGTCGAATCTGAACGGTCCAAGTACATAAACTTTGTGCGAGAGGCTTTCAATAAAAACCGGTAACTGATTGGCGTAATTCTGAACGGCGGTGATCAAGTTCTGCACCTGCCCGATCAGGCCCACACCGCCCCAGCTCAGCAAAGCCAGCAGGATGAGAACAAATACCAGGTAGATGAGATTGACCGCCACCGCCCAGGAGAGAGGTGTTTTCTTGCTCATCAGCGAGGCCAGCGGCAATAAGAGATAGGCCAGGATGAACGCCATCAGCACCGGGCCGATGATGAATTTAAAGCGCACCAGCAAAGCGCCCAGAAGAACCACCAGCGTCAGCGTCACCACGAGTTTGGCCATGGCGCCCCAGCGCGGCGAAGCGGGAGGCTGAGTCTTTTCCATAATTTATCTCCTTGGTTATATTCTATCGTCAAGAGAAGGAAATTACAACCGGCGTGCGCTTATAATTACCTCCATGCGCCACTTCAAACTTATCCTCCTCCTGCTCGCTTTTCTCCTGCTACCCTCTTGTACCCCCGGCCTGCCCGCCGAACAGATCACCGTCATTCCCCACCCCGACGGGCCGCTCTACGTCGGCGACCAGGTCAGTTTCGAGGTCCTGATCCCCGCCGCGACAGGCGACCAGACTGGCAGCATCGAAGTGACGTTTGATGGTCAGGAACTCGGTAATGCCGGAATCGCTCCCTACGGCATTGGCGGACGCAACCAGGCCACCCTGTGGTGGGTCTGGAACACGCGCGACCTGAAACCCGGCAGCTACACCCTGACTTTCACCCGTCTCCCCGACAATACCACCTGGACCGAAACCTTCTCTCTCCACCCGGCAGACCTGGTCCCGTCGCCGGAACCCAACGCGCACTGGGTTTCAACCGCCACTGTCTGCTGTAATCTCTACTACATCACCGGCACTGCTGCCGAACGCGACATAGCCACCCTCAGCCAGGAAGCCGACGAAGAGTCGGCGATTGTGTCCTCTCAAATGGGTTCCAGCCTCACTGAACGCATGGACATCATTTTTATGTCGCGCGTCGTCGGTCATGGCGGTTTCACCTCGAGCGGTATCTACACCTCTTACCTGGATGACAATTACATCGGCAACGATATGCTTATCTTGTTCCACCATGAATTTGTCCACTACTACGACGAAGCGCTGGGCGGCGGTTATCTCCCGGCCATGCTCCAGGAAGGGCTGGCAGTCTATCTGACCGGCGGACACTTCAAACCTGAGGCGCTCGCACCGCGCGCCGCGGCTTTGCTCAACTTGGGCTGGTACATTCCCCTCACCTCCATTGCTGACAACTTTTACAAACAACAGCACGACATCGGCTATCTGGAAGCCGGGGCGCTGGTCCAGTATCTGGT
>JADGQD010000011.1 GCA_017882065.1 Anaerolineales bacterium
CAGTATAGCATATTTTACCGAATTCAACTCATAAAATAATCATATTAATAATTATTGTATCTTCTCAATAATTGGGGGGAAGATGGGGGTTCGCAAGCGGGCGAAGCCCGCTTGCGAACCCCCATACCCCACTTTTTTGAGAAGTTACTAATTATTCATAGGTAGAAGAGAAAGGTGTTCTTTGTCCACTGGCGGAGACGCATGGTTTTCAGGAGGGCGTGCAGCATGGTTCTATTTTACATGATTATTCCCTGCTTTGGCGGGGGTTTAAACCTTCGCCGGAGCGATATAATCAACCCATGCAAAAAGTACGTTTGGACCTTTTGCTAGTCGAACGTAGACTGGTTGAATCGCGCACCAAAGCCCAGGCATTGGTAATGGCGGGACAGGTGCGCGTAGACGGGCAGGTGGAACTCAAAGCCTCCGCCGCCGTCTCCCCCGATGCACGACTGGACCTGGAAACCGGTCCGCGTTTCGTCTCGCGCGGCGGCGAAAAGCTGGAGGCCGCGCTGGTGAACTTCCCGGTGGACGTGACCGGCCGCGTCTGTGCGGACGTGGGCTCGTCCACGGGCGGGTTCACAGACTGCCTGCTCCAGCACGGGGCGGCCAAAGTCTATGCCATTGACGTGGGCAAGGGCCTGCTGCACTGGAAACTGCGCACCGATCCGCGCCTGGTGGTCATGGAAGAGACCAATGCCCGGTATGTGGAGATCCTGCCGGAGCGGGTGAGCCTGGTGACGATGGATGCCTCGTTTATCTCGTTGAAGATCTTGCTGCCGGTGGTGAAGAACTGGCTGCGGCCCTCACCCCCATCCCCTCTCCCGCTTGCGGGAGAGGGGGGCAGGGGGGCGGGAGATGAGGGGGTAATCGCCCTTATCAAACCCCAATTCGAAGCCGGGCGCAAGGAGACGGCCCGCAATAAGGGCGTCATTCGCGATCCGGAAGTTCATAAAGCGGTGCTGGAGGATGTGCTGGCCTTCGCCCAGGGGCAGGGCTTCTCCGTGCGCGGACTGATCCGCAGCCCGCTGCTGGGGCCGAAGGGCAACGTCGAGTTCCTGGCGTGGCTGGGGATGGAGGATGCAGGGCAAACCGAACTCCCTGTACTGGTGCAGAGAGTCCTGGGAGAATGATCCGGTACGTTTTCTTCGTTGCTCTTTTTGGTTAGCGTGCAATTATTTCACATCAGGAGAATCCTCATGGCAAAAATAGAGCCCCTCGTTCAAGATTTCCTGGCGCAGAAGAAGATCGCTGTGGTAGGCGTGTCCGATAAGCGCGAGACCGGCTGTAACTTGAATTATAAAAAGTTCAAGGCGGCCGGCTATCAGGTCTACGCGGTCAATCCGCGCATCACCACATACGATGGCGATCCATGTTACCCGGATTTGAAGTCCCTGCCGGAGAAGCCCGAAGCCGTCTTCATCCTTGCCAGCCCCAGAGTGACCGAGCAAATCGTCCGGCAGTGCGTGGAACTGGGCGTCAAGCACGTCTGGATGCACTGTATGATGGGCACCAGGCCCGGTCTGGCGACGAGCATTTCCAGCGTCTCGCCCGAGGCGGTGCGCTTGTGCCGCGAAAACGGGATCGCGGTCATCCCCGGTTCGTGCCCGAACCAGTTTTTGAAGCCGGATTTCGCTCACGGCATGATGCGCGGGCTGTGGCGCGCATTTGGATTTCTTAACGTAGATTAGAGTTCATGGCTAAAACCCCGCGGGCAGGGGGATTGCTTCGGTCGCCGCCTGGGCGCAACGTGGCCCCTCCGGGGATGATATTGCACCCCTACAAATGCCGGCGGCTCGCTCGCAACGACACACGGCTGGCGCGGCCTTCGCGCCATTTTTTAATTCCTTTGTGTAACTTTGTGTTCCTTCGTGGATAAAATTCGGTTATACTTTCTCTGCCTATGTCTGAAAAAATCCGCAACTTCTGCATCATCGCCCACATTGACCACGGCAAGTCCACCCTGGCCGACCGGCTCCTGCATCTCACCGGCACGGTCTCTGACCGCGACACCACCGAGCAGATCCTCGACTCGATGGACTTGGAACGCGAGAAGGGCGTCACCATCAAGGCTTCTGCCGTACGCATGAAATATACTGCCGGCGACGGGCAGACCTACGAACTCAACCTGATCGACACCCCCGGCCACGTGGACTTCGGTTACGAAGTCAGCCGCGCCCTCAACGCCTGCGAAGGTGCGGTGCTGGTGGTGGACGCCAGCCAGGGCATCGAAGCCCAGACGCTCGCCAACCTGTACTCTGCCATCGAAGCGAACCTGGTCGTCATCCCGGTCATCAACAAGATTGACCTCCCGTCGGCCCGGCCGGATGAGGTGGCCGAGGATGTCGGGAGCCTGCTCGGGGTCCCGCCCGAAACGGTACTGCGCGTCTCGGCCAAGGACGGAATAAATATCGAAGCGGTGCTCGAAGCCGTCGTCCGGAAAGTCCCGCCGCCCAAAGCGGACGAGGAGGCCCCCCTGCGCGCCCTGGTCTTCGACTCGCACTACGACTCCTACAAGGGCGTCATCACCTACGTACGCGTGGTGGAAGGCAAATTGACCGCCAACGAAAGCATCCACCTGATGTCCACCGGCGTGGATGTAAAGCCAATCGAGGTGGGGATTTTCGCTCCCATGCTGAAACCGGTGCCGGGTCTGGCGGCGGGCGAGGTGGGCTACGTCGCCACCGGGCTGAAGACCGTCCATGATGCCCGCGTCGGCGATACGATCACCAGCACCGCCCGTCCCGCTCCGGAACCGTTACCGGGCTACCGTACCCCCAAGCCGATGGTCTTCGCCGGGATCTACCCCGCCGAAGCCGATGATTATCAGTCCCTGCGCGAGGCGCTGGATAAACTGCAACTCAACGACGCTTCCCTGACCTTCCAGCCGGAGACCTCCCAGGCGCTGGGTTTCGGCTTCCGGGCCGGGTTCCTGGGTCTGTTCCACATGGAAATCATCCAGGAACGCCTGGAGCGCGAGTACGACCTGGACATGGTCTTCACCGCCCCGACGGTGGCCTACGAAGTGATGATGCACGACGGCGCGACCAAAATCGTGGCCTCCCCGGCGGATTTGCCCGACGAGGGCCTGATCGCCGAAATCCGCGAGCCCTGGATGAACATTGAAATTATCACGCCCACGGATTTCTACGGCCCGATCATGGACCTGGTCACCAAACGGCGCGGCAACTATAAAAGCCAGGAATATCCTGCCCCGCACCGCGTCCAACTCAATTTCGAAATCCCGCTCTCCGAAATCATCATTGACTTTTTCGACGAACTCAAGAGTCGCACGCGCGGCTACGCTTCGCTGGATTACCAGTTCGCCGAGTACCGCGCCGACGAGTTGCAGAAACTCGAAATCCTGGTCAATGGCGAGCCGGTGGATGCGCTGGCGGCGATTGTCCACGAGAAGGATGCGTATCACAAGGGCCAGCGCTTCATTACCAAACTCAAGAAACTGATCCCGCGCCAGTTGTTCGACGTGGCCATCCAGGCCTCTTCGGGCGGGCGCATCATCAGCCGCGCCAATGTCAAAGCCACCCGCAAGGATGTGCTTGCCAAATGCTACGGCGGCGACATCTCCCGCAAGAAGAAACTGCTCGAAAAGCAGAAGAAGGGCAAGAAGCGCCTGAAGATGATCGGCAACGTGGAAATCCCGCAGGAAGCCTTCATGGCGGTGTTGCGGTTGGAAGAGGATTAATTCATGCAGGGGCGGACGGCGTCCGCCTTGGGCGAGTGCCGCTGGCTCCTAAGGTTTCAATATGCAAAATAATTCCTGGAAATCCGCCCGCGGCTGGCTACCGGGGGTGCTCATCAGCCTGGTTGCGATTGCCGCAATCCTCTATTTTGTTGACCTGCAGCGCTTCGTGGACGCGGTTCGCTCGGCGAACTACTGGTTGCTGCTGGCGGTACTGGCCATCTCGTTTATCTGGCTCGCTGTGCGGGGGATGGTCTGGCGCACAATCCTCCGGGGGCGAGCCTCTTACCGGGACGTTTTCCTGACCTTGTGTGAAGGCTATCTGTTGAACAATTTTCTCCCCTTCCGCTTGGGAGAAATTGGCCGCGCCTTTTTGCTGGGACGCAAATCCAAACTGGGCTTCATGGAAGTCCTTCCGACGATCGTCATCGAGCGCATCCTGGACCTGGCATTTGCCGCCGCTGTTCTGCTGAGTGCCGTCCCGTTCGTGGTCGGTGGTTCCGAGGCCGGTAAAGTTGCGATGATCATCGGCGGCGTGGTGGTGGTTGGGCTGGCGGCACTCTACATCCTGGCCCGCAACCGGGACTGGGCGTTGGGCCTGTTCCAGCGTCTTAGCACCCGCTGGCCCGGATTGCAGAAACGAGGCGGTGACTTCCTGGCTTCACTTTTCTCTGGCCTGTCCATCCTGACCGACGGCTGGCTGTTTGTCCGCGTTTTACTGTGGATGACGCTCAACTGGGCGATTGCCATCTTTCAATTTTATCTTTTGATCCTGGCGTTCTTTCCGCAGGCAACACCGGTCTGGTCCCTGTTTGGGCTGGGCGCGGTCGCTTTTGGCAATGCCATCCCGTCCCTGCCTGGTGCGGTGGGCATTTTCGAAGGCGCTCTTAGTGGCGCGATTACGATCTTGAGTGGTGACCAGTCCACCGCGCTGGCTGCCGCGCTGACGGCGCACCTGTTCAATTATCTTTCCACTGGCATCATCGGCCTGTACGCGCTGTCCCGCGAAGGAGAGACGCTGATGGGTATCTACCGTCAGTTGCGGACGAGGCAAGGGTCATTGCCAGGAAGCCCCGCCGGGGCTGATGAAGCAATCCCTGGTTTGGGTGGGGAGATTGCTCACCCTTCGGGTACGATGTCGGTCGCTTCGCTCCCTCGCAACGACACGGAAAAGAAGGAATAAGCATGTCCCGTAATTACTTCATCACCGGCGGAGCCGGGTTCATCGGTTCCAACTATGTCAGCCGCCTTTTGGAACGCGGCGAAAAAGTCACCATCTTCGATAATCTCAGCCGGGCAGGTGCGCCGCGCAACCTGGCCTGGTTGCAGGAAAAATTCGGGGGAACCGCGTTCCGGCTCACGGTCGGGGACGTGCGCGACGCGGCCCTTTTAGAGGCCTCCAGCCGAGCGGCGGATGTCATTATCCATCTGGCGGGGCAGGTCGCGGTGACGACCTCCGTTGTTAACCCAAGAGAAGATTTTGAGATCAATGCCCAGGGGACGTTCAATGTGCTGGAAGCGGCGCGTCTCAACGAGCGCAAGCCGATCATCCTGTATGCCTCCACGAACAAGGTCTACGGCGGGATGGAGGATGTGAAAGTGGTGGAAGACGCCACCCGCTGGCGCTACGCGGACCTGCCGCTGGGCTGCCCGGAAACACAACCGCTCGACTTCCACTCGCCCTATGGCTGCTCGAAGGGCGCCGGCGACCAATACGTCCATGATTATGCAAGAATTTACGGTCTACGGTCTGTCGTTCTCCGTCAATCCTGCATCTACGGGCCGCGCCAGTTCGGCGTGGAGGACCAGGGCTGGGTGGCGTGGATGATCATCGCGGCTGTCACTGGCCGCCCGCTGACGATCTACGGCGACGGCAAACAGATCCGGGATGTGCTCCACGTGGACGATTTGCTGAATGCCTATGACACCGCCATCGCCCGGATTGACCGGGTTAAGGGCCAGGTCTACAACCTGGGCGGCGGGCCGGAAAATACGATGTCCATCTGGACCGAGTTCGGCCCGCTGCTGGAAAAACTGCTGGGCAAGCCCGTACCGGTGGCGCGCGGTGACTGGCGTCCCGGTGACCAGAAGGTCTTTGTGGCCGACATCCGCAAGGCGGGGCGGGAACTGGGCTGGAAACCGAAGGTGGGAGTGGAGGAGGGGGTGGGGAGGCTATTCGAGTGGGTGAGGGAGAACATGGATTTGTTCTAGGAACCGGACTTCCGAAGCAGAATACTTCGGAAGTTTTAATTCCCCTGGGTTATAATCGGGCCGTCCTGACCTATGGCACACGAAACCATCTCCAACCTTTCCCGTTCCACCGTCCGCCGGCTGGCGCTTTCGCTGGGCATCACGCTGGTCTTTGTGGTTGTCGAAATCCTCGCCGGGGTATTCGCCAACTCCCTGGCCCTGCTGACCGACGCGGCGCATAACCTCACCGACGTGCTGGCCCTGGCGTTGACCTGGTGGGCGTTGTGGATTACCACCAAACCAGCCAATTCCGGCAAGACCTACGGCTACCACCGTGCCGGGATACTCGTCGCGCTGGTCAACTCGACGACGCTGGCGCTCATCGCCCTGGGGATTTTCTACGAAGCCTGGAAGCGTTTCGTCACGCCACCTGAAGTCGAAGCCAATATCCTCATCGGCGTCGGGACGATGGCAGTCGTCGTCAATCTGGTGACAGCCCTGCTGGTCCGGCGCGGCAGTGAACATGACCTGAACCTGCGCAGCGCCTTCCTGCACCTGATGGGCGATGTGCTGTCCACGCTCGGTGCGGTGATTGCGGGCGTCATCATCCGCTTCACCGGTTGGAACTGGCTTGACGCGCTGGCCAGCGTACTGATTGGTTTCCTCATCCTTTGGAACGCCTGGGGCATCCTGCGCGAATCGGTGCAAATTTTGATGGAATCCACTCCTGCTGACATTGACATGGATGCCCTCCGACGTGACATGCTGGCTGTCGAAGGCGTGAGCGGCGTTCACGACCTGCACGTCTGGAGCATCACCCGTTCGCTGCGCACGCTCTCGGCGCACCTGATCACCGACGATATGCCGGTTAGCGTTGGCGCGAAAGTCCAGGAGGCGGTGGGGGGGATGCTGGCGGAGCATTACGGTATCACCCACGCTACACTTCAGTTGGAGTGCATGGACTGTGCCCCTGTTGGCCTGTATTGCGATATTACCGTCAACAACCACAACCATTAGCCATGCGTATTCTTACCGTCCTCACCTACTACCGTCCCCACACTTCCGGTCTGACCATCTACGCCGAACGGCTGGCGCGTGCTTTTGCCAAACGCGGTCATCAGGTGACCGTGATGACCACCCGGTACGATAAGTCGCTGCCGCGTGAAGAGATGATGGACGGTGTGCGGGTGATCCGTGTCCCGGTGGTGTTACGCATCAGCAAGGGCGTCATTGCCCCGACCTTCGGCCTGGTAGCCACGAAACTGGTCTGGCAGCACGATGTGGTCCAGTTACACCTGCCGCAGTTCGACGCCCCCGGCATGGCCCTGCGCGCCCGTCTGTTTGGCAAACCTGTCGTCCTGACCTACCATTGTGACCTGCTCCTGCCGCCCGGTCTCTTCAACCGCTTCGTCAACCTGGTGGTGCAGTTCCAGAACAACATGGCGGCGCTGCTTGCGGACCATCTTGTCACGTATACCCAGGATTACGCTGATAATTCTGCCTACCTTTCCCGTTACCGCCTTAAACTGACTCCCTTCCTCCCGCCGGTGGTACTCCCACCTGCTGAATCCGGTTCCGTCGAAGCCTTTGCCGGAACCTACCAGACACGGCAACAGCGTCCTGTGATCGGGATGGTAACGCGCTTCGCCGCGGAGAAAGGGGTCGAGGTCCTGCTCGACGCGCTGCCTGCCGTGCTGGAGGAATATCCGCATGTGCAGGTGCTGTTCGCCGGTCAGTACCAGAATGTGATGGGCGAACAGGTGTACGCTGACCGGCTGATGCCGCGTATCAAGAAATACGAAGAAATGGGCTGCTGGAAGTTCCTGGGCAATCTCAGCCAGCAGCAACTCGCCGCTTTTTATCCCAATATGGATGTGCTGGTTGTTCCATCCTTAAACTCGACCGAGGCCTTCGGGCTGGTGCAGGTGGAAGCGATGATGAACAATGTCCCGTGTGTGGCCTCGGCCCTGCCGGGCGTTCGCCGCCCGGTGCAGATGCACGCCATGGGCAAAGTGGTGCCGATTGGCGACTCGTCCGCGCTGGCTGAAGCATTGCTGGAGATCTTCGCCAAGAAAGAAAAATACCGCTGTGACACGGCAGCGCTGGTGAAACTCTACGAACCGGACACGGTCGCGGAGGAGTATGAAAAGTTGTTCGAGAAGTTGATGGGGTAGGGGCGGGGTTCATCCTTGCCCTGGGTGACCAAGAAGGTCACCCCTACGGTATGACCTTGAACCCCTGATCGCGGAAATGTTCATCGAAAGTGAAGACGGTCTCAATTCCCAAGCGGCGCATGGTTTCGAAAGAGGCACAATCTACCAAGCTCAAGTTGCGGCGGTTGGCGGTGAGGACGGTTTGAATAGCAGCAGCGTGTTGTTCTTCACCAATCCAGTCCATATTTAGGAAAGGCACTAATTTTGTTTGAAATGTTCGCACCTCATCAATTCCAAAGCGGTTTTGGAAGAGAGAGATACATTCCACAACTATATAGTTGTTGGTCACCAAGTCGGTTTCTTCTTTCACCAAATCTTCCCAAATCTTAATCGCCTGGAAATAGTTGCGGTCCTCAGCACATGACAGAGAATATAAGGCGGAAGTATCTACGAAGATCACCATGTCCCGAAAATCTCCGCCAAATATTTATCATGATTTACAGAAACATCCGTTGCGCTGTCTTTATCATGGAAGGGTTCTTTTTTCATCAGTTCGATGAATTCCAACGCCCGGCGGCGTTTTTCTTCACGCTCGGCCTCTTTGTTTGTGGCAACCACATACTGCGCCACAGACTCGCGCACCAGTCTGGCAACGGAGGTTTTCCTCGCTTTTGCCAGGTCTTTCAGTGCCTTCATCTGCTCTTCGGTCAGTTGAACCATCGTTCGTATCATAGTACTGCTCCTGCCATCACTTTTCGAGAAAGTGCTATCATTATATCATGACAGAAAAAGATTTTCTATTCCTCCATCTGCGTGACCTGCCTTACTTCCGTGCCCTGGTCCGGGGCGTGGAAGCGGCCTATTACCAGACCTTCAACCTGCCCGCCCCGGTCCTGGACGTGGGCTGCGGCGACGGGCATTTTGCTTCGCTTACCTTCGACCGCAAGATTGACGTGGGTCTTGACCCCTGGACCGGGCCCATCCACGAGGCCGGGCGACGCGGCTGTTATCGCCTGCTCGTCCAGGCGGACGGATCGCAGTCGCCGTTCCCGGATGAATATTTTGCCAGCGCATTCAGCAATTCTGTGCTGGAACATATCCCGCATATTGATGCCGTGCTGGCGGATACCGCTCGCGTACTCAGACCCGGCGCGCCGTTCTACTTCTGCGTGCCGAACGAACGCTATCTTTCCGAACTGTCCATCTCCCGCTTACTGGGGAAGGTTTACACCGAATGGTTTCGGCGCATCTCGCGCGTTCAGCACGCTGACGGACCGCAGGTCTGGCAGGAGCGGCTGGAGCAGGCCGGGTTCCGGCTGGAGCGCTGGTGGCACTATTTTTCCCCGTCTGCGATGCGCGTGTTAGAATGGGGTCATTATTTCGGCTTGCCGTCGCTGGCGGCCCGCAAACTGACCGGTAAATGGGTGATTGCTCCCGCCAGATGGAATCTCTGGCTGACGGAGAAATTCGTCCGGCGGTATGCCTCCGAAGAGCCGATCGAAGATGGCACGTTCACGTTTTATATTGCCAGAAAGAAGTAGTAACGACTTCGCGATGCACCCTTTAGGGCAAGTCGTACCTACTGTTTATAACATGTCCTTCGACGAAAAATATTTCAGCACCCACACCTACAAAGACGTTTCGTTCGCCAGATACAGCCAGTACTGGTGGTCGAACCGTTTTTACGCCATCCTGGCCCACCGCTACGGTAAGCCAGGCGCACGCCTTCTGGAAATTGGTTCCGGGCTCGGGCATCTCACCGGTCAATTGGAAGGGACGTTCGAGACTTACGCAACCGACATCAACCACTGGGCGATGGTTCAGTCGAAACCGGTCGCGCCGCGGACCTCGCTGCAGGCTGCCAGCGCCGAGGAACTGCCCTTCGCCGAGGGTATCTTCGGGGTGGTCATCATCAAGCATGTTATCGAACACCTGCCGCACCCCGAAAAAGCGATCGCCGAACTGGGACGGGTCACCGCTCCCGGCGGCCTGCTGATCCTTGCCACGCCCAATCTTTCTTCTCTTTTGAAACTCTGGAAAGGCGGGAAATGGATTGGCTACCAGGACCCTACGCATATTTCGCTCAAGCCTCCTGCCGAATGGCTGGACACAATCCGGAACGCGGGCTTCAGTCTGCTAAAGGTATTTTCGGATGGTTTCTGGGATGCGCCATATATCCCGGTGGTGCCTAAGGTTTTACAGAAATTAGTCTTCGGTTCCCTCGGCGGTTTCCAGGCAATCGTTGGCTTGCCTTTCTTGCCATTGCGCTGGGGTGAGAGTATCATGGTAGTCGCTAGGAAATTAACCACGAATATAAAAATAAATGAACACAGATAAGAACCATCCTGATATTGAAGAACCCAGCATCCTTGATTACCTGAAATCCAAGCTGAAGTTCTGGGAACGCGGGCAGAAGGTTGAACTATATGCACTCGAGCCGGTCTCGCCTCATCCGATTGAAGGAGAGTCTCCGGTAACGCAGCCAGGGACGCCGGAGAGGGCAGGAAGCCCTCGCGAAAAGACGTCGCAAGCGAGTCACTGGCCCTGGCGTTCGCTGCTTGCCCTTGTCTTTGCTCTCCTTGGACAGAGAGCTTTTGAGCCATCTCCCAACCGGACCGTTATCGCCGGGCTGGTGCTTTATGGGTTCGGCCTCGCATGGCTCATCCTGGCCTGTCTGCGCAAAGAGTGGACCCTCACTCATTACCCGGAAACAGGGACCGGATCCGATACGCTGCAGGTGAGGCGGCTGCCGCTCATCCTGGGGATCGTGCTGTCAGTGGCGGCTTTGCTGACCCTCGGTAACAACCTGTTCACACTGTTGAACGTAACGTTATGGGTTCTCGCGATTATTTTCTTCGTCCGGGCTTTCTGGCTGCCGCGCGAAAACCAGCCGCCGTTCTGGCCGCGGGTGAAGGACTTTTTCAGCCGCGATAGCTGGCTGTTCAAAGTCACTCGCTGGACCCTGCTTGCGCTGGCGGTGGTAGTCATTGTAGTTTTCTTCCGTGTATACAATATCGGAGGAGTCCCGTCCGAACCATTCAGCGACCACGCCGAGAAAATCCTGGATGTGTACGACGTATCCCGGGGCCAGACGCACATCTTCTTCCCGCGCAATACCGGCCGCGAAGCCATTCAGATGTATCTCACTCTGGTAGTCTCGTGGATCTTCGGCACAGGGCTGTCGTTTCTGAGCCTGAAAATCGGGACGGTCTTCTGCGGGCTGGCGACGCTGCCTTACATGTACCTGCTCGGCAAGGAGTTTGGCGGCAAGCGGATCGCTCTGCTGGCGGTGTTTTTTGCCGGGATTGCCTACTGGCCGAATGTCATCAGCCGGGCGGGGCTGCGCTTCCCGCTCTATCCGCTTTTTGTGGCTCCCACGCTTTTTTATCTCCTGCGCGGCCTGCGGACCCGCAATCGCAACGACTTTATCGTCTCAGGCTTGTTCCTTGGCCTGGGGTTGCACGGTTACAGTCCTTTCCGCATCATGCCGTTCGTGGTGATGGTTGCCGTCGGGTTATATCTGCTGCACGCCCAGTCCAAAGGCAGCCGCAAGCAGGCCATTATCTGGCTGTCCATTCTGGCTATAATGTCGCTGATCGTTTTTCTGCCACTGGCGCGCTATTGGTTGGACAACCCGCAGGCGTTTAGTTACCGGGCTTTTTCGCGCCTTGGCTCCATTGAGTCGCCTCTACCTACCCCGGCCTGGCAGCTCTTCCTCTCGAATACCTGGAATGCCCTGCGCATGTTCAACTGGGACAACGGGGAAATCTGGGTCCATTCGGTGCCGCATCGCCCGGCGCTGGACGTGGTCTCCGGGGCGCTGTTCCTGATCGGCGTGGTGCTGGTGCTGATCCGCTACATCCGCCAGCGCCATTGGCAGGACCTGTTCCTGCTGCTGGCTGTTCCCATGCTGCAACTTCCCTCGATCCTTTCCCTGGCTTTTCCGGGGGAGAACCCGGCCCTGAACCGGGCAGCCGGGGCGATGGTGCCCACGTTCCTCCTTGTGGCAGTCGCGCTGGATGGACTGTTGGCAGGCATTGGGCGCCGCCTTGAGCCTGCCGCATTGTCCCCGAAGGGGGTAGGGTCCAGGATGAGCCACCGGGCCGGAACCGCCCTGACCTGGGTGCTGGTTCTTGTCCTGGCGGGCTGGTCATCCTACCAGAACTTTGACCTGGTCTTCAATCAATTTGCCAGGCAGTATGACGCTGGGGCTTGGAATTCGTCTGAGATGGGTGCGGTCATCAAGCAGTTTGGGCAGACCTATGGCTCGACTGATAATGCCTGGATCATTCCGTATCCCTACTGGGTGGACACGCGCCTGCCGGGTGTTTGGGCAGGTATCCCGAACCGCGACTTTGCCGTCTGGCCGGAAAACTTCAATGCCACTCTGGATGTGCAGGGGCCGAAACTGTTTATTGTCAATGTGGAAGATGTGGTGGCGATGGACCAATTACAGGCGTTATACCCGCATGGTGTCTGGAGCCGTTTTGTTTCCAAGACCAAACTGGAGGGCAAAGACTTTATGATTTTCTTTGTCCCGCAGGAGCAATAATTGAGGTTTTATGGTTGATGTTGCCGTTCCCATTCACAAAAAGAAATTCACATGGTTGTACGATATACTGCTGATTGTCGTCCTGCTGGCGGGGGCGTATTTCCGTCTGACCGGAAGTGACTGGGGCCAGCTTAACATCCAGCACCCGGATGAAAACTTCATGACCTCGGTCACCCTTGGCATCCAGTCAGTGCATAGTCTGGCTGACTACTTTAATACCGCCAGGTCAACACTCAACCCATCGGTTGCCGGCTACCCGGCTTATGTATATGGTACGCTCCCGCTTTTTATCGTCCACTACCTGGCCGAGTCGTTTGGGAAACTGAACGCTGTAACGTTATTCGGACGGCAGCTTTCGGCAGTGGCGGATTTGGGCACAATTGCACTTTTATATTTCATCGTGAAGCGGTTTTATAAGGCGCGTATAGCGTTGCTGGCGGCGGCATTCTCGGCGTTGGCCGCCATGCAGATCCAACAGTCACACTTCTATACCACTGATAGCTTCTACACTTTCTTTATGTTCCTGACCTTGTCCGTCGCGGCGGTGATTGCCACTGGAGACTGGAAGGGACCGGGGCTCGAGTCAGAGATTAATACGAAGGAAGTCTCATTCAGTTCTCGCCTCTGGCATTCCTTGCTGCGCCTTCTGAATGACCCGCTTACTTATTTGACCATTGCCTTTGGGATTACCCTGGGCATGGCGGCTGCCTCCAAGCTTAATGCGGCTGCCATGGCGGTGGTTCTTCCGATAGCGCTGGTGGTCCGTTATTCCAAGTCTTACCATCGAAAAACGACACAGGTATCTGACCCGGATGGCGGGCGGATGGAGCGGACGCCGGTTGAAGATTTCCTCGCCAAATCCATTGTCTTCCTGGTGATCGGTGCGGTCGTCTCCCTGCTGGCTTTCCGCGTTTTCCAACCGTATGCTTTCAGCGGCCCGGGCTTCTTCGGCATCAAGCCCAACCCTGAATGGGTCCAGAAAGTCCGCGAGCAGCTTCTCCAGGCGAGCCCAAACGCTGACTTGCCGTGGGCCCTCCAATGGGCGCGGCGCAACCACTTTTACTCCTTTCAAAACCTGACCGTCTGGGGCCTTGGCCTGCCGCTTGGCATCCTGGCCTGGGCCGGGTTCCTGTGGATGGGCTGGCGCATGTTGAAAGGCGAGTGGCGGCAGCACATCCTGCTCTGGAGTTGGACGGCGATATATTTTCTCTGGCAGTCGCTCCAATATAACCCCACCATGCGCTACCAACTACCCATCTATCCGCTGCTGGCAATGATGGCGGCCTGGGCGGTTTTTGATTGGGCGCAGCCGCGCCTGTCGGAACTGAAGCGCCTCAACTGGCGGGGTAGTCCCGGTTCCCGGACGGGGCGGGCCATCCTGGCCGCGATCGTCGGCGTGTTGGTCCTTGCCGCAACTGCTGCCTATGCCTATGCTTTCAGCCGCATCTACGTCCGCCCGGAGACGCGCATCGCCGCATCGAACTGGATTTACCAGAACGTTCCCGGCCCAATAAATCTGGAAATCCAGACTGCCGATGGGACAACCACCCAACAACCATTGCCCTTTTTTGCGGGGGTGGATATCCGCCCGGATTCACCCTATACGACCGTGTTCACAGCTCAGGCAGATGGCTTGTTGAACCAGGTCTTCCTACCATATGCCCTCGCGCACGATGCCTCTTTAACGGCGGATTTGCGAATTACGATCTGGCAGAATCCGGATGATCCGCAGCCATTGGCCTCGGGGAGGCTGACGACATCCATTCCCACCACAACGGGTTCTACCAGCCAGTCTCTGCTGTTCGACCAGGCTCCTGCACTGGTCGCCCAACAGACATATTACATTAAGGTGGAATTACTAACCGATACTGCACAAGTGGATGTATGCGGCCCCCTCCAGTTATCTTTCATGACCGCCAACGGCGCCGTTCAGCAAACCGTGGATTCTATCCCCCAATGTAAGTTGAGCCCCGATCAACCTTATCGGACACAGTTTGTTGCCCAATCTGATGGTACCCTGACCCAAATCGCTTTTGCGCATGTGGATGACATCACCCATTCGGGGATGCAGACCATCAGCCTGTCCCTGGCGAGTGCGCCCGACCCTCAGCCGGATCAAATCCTCGCAAAGGCAACGGCCACAGCAGATTTCTCTCCAACCACCGACCCGCGCGGCATCCCTGTCACGCTGACGCTCGATAGTCCTGTCAGCTTCCAGCGCGGCGTTACTTATTACCTGCAAATCCAAACAACCGGCGGGGTACTGACCCTGATTGGTTCCGCGGTTGCCAATGAAACTGACTACGATTACCCTCTGCCTTTCCGCACCGGGGCTTATGATGCATTTGGCGGCATTTACCGCGGCGGCCTGAACCTGCAAGTCTATTGGGACGATAACGCCGATAAACTTGCCCGCTTCCAGAGTGTGCTGGACCAGGCCGATTACATCTTCATCCCCACCAACCACCAGTATGCCCAGATTACCCGTCTGCCCGAACGCTATCCGTTGACAACCGATTACTACCGCCAACTGGTCGGTTGCCCGGCGGACAAGGATATCATCTGGTGCTATCGTGTGGCCGAGCCGGGCAGGTTCCACGGCAACCTGGGCTTTGAGCTGGTTGCCACTTTCGAATCCTACCCAAAAATCGGTCCCCTGGTGATCAACGACCAGGCCGCCGAAGAAGCTTTTACCTTTTACGATCATCCGAAAGTATTGATCTTCGAGAAGAACGCCGATTACGACCCGGCTAAAGTACAGTCTGTGCTCGGGAAAGTAGATTACAGCCATGCCATCCACCTGACGCCCGGCCAGGCCGATTCCTACAAGAGCCTGATGCTCCCCGCGGACCAGTTGGCGGTTCAGCAGGCGGGCGGGACGTGGTCGGACCTATTTAATCGCGACGCCCTCTATAACCGTTACCCGGTCCTTGGCCTGGTACTCTGGTATCTGGTCATCTTTGCCCTCGGGCTTTTTGTCTACCCGTTGGTGCGGGCGACCTTCCCCGGTCTCGCCGACCACGGCTACCCGCTGGCGCGCATCGTCGGCCTGCTGCTCTGGGTGTGGTTGGCCTGGATGGCCGGTTCGGTTGGACTCTCGTACAGCAAGCTGACCATCGGGATTGCTCTCGGGGTAATCATGCTGTTGGGGGTGTGGCAAGCCTGGCGTCAACGCGATGAACTGGCACAGGAATTCCGCGAACGCTGGAAATACTTCCTGATGATCGAAGCCGTCTTCCTGGCATTCTTCCTGGTTGATTTGTTCATCCGCCTCGGCAACCCGGACCTCTGGCATCCGGCCAAGGGCGGCGAGCGCCCGATGGACTTCGCCTACTTCAATGCCATCCTGAAGAGTACCAGCTTCCCACCGTACGACCCGTGGTTCGCAGGCGGCTACATCAACTACTATTATTACGGCTATGTGATCGTCGGCACGCCGGTCAAACTGCTCGGTATCGTGCCGTCCATCGCCTACAATTTCATCCTTCCCACGCTGTTCGCCTGCCTGGCAGTGGGAGCTTTTTCCGTGGGCTGGAATATCCTGCATGGGATCCGGAGTGCAAAAATCGAAGGCAGCGACGAATCCCAAAACAACCTTTTTGACTCTCGTTTTATCGCCGGTATTTCGGCCTCCTCTGCAATGGTCTTGCTTGGCAACCTGGGCATCGTCCATATGTTGAATCAGGGCTTCCAGCGAGTGGCAGCTCCCGGCGGTGTGACGGAGGGAGCCAGTCTCATCCAGGGCATCTGGTGGTCCCTCAAAGGTTTCTTCATGGTACTGGCCGGGTTGCACCTGCCCTACGGACCCGGAGACTGGTACTGGTTCTCCAGCCGGATCTTCCCGCCTGGCTATGACGTGTTCTATGAATTTCCCGCGTTCACCTTTATTTATTCGGACCTGCATGCCCACATGATTGCTCTCATGCTGACAGTGCTGGCCATTTCCTGGGCGCTGTCTGTGCTGCTGGCGAAAGCCAGATGGGACAACCCTACCAACACTGTGATGGGCTTTTTCCTGGGCGGGCTGATTATCGGGTCGTTAAAACCGACCAATACCTGGGATTTCTACACTTACATTGTCTTCGGGGCGGTTGTCCTGGCCTACACTGTTTGGCGCTACGGTGACCCAGAAAAACTGCGCCTGCCGTTGCCGGGATGGGGGAAGCGTCTCCTGTTGGCTGGTGGCGCATTGGTGGTTCTGACGGTGCTTTCTGAATTGTTGTATCAGCCGTTTTCGCATTGGTTTGGGCAGGCGTACACTTCCATCCAAACGTGGAAGGGTCCGCGCACACCCCTCTCAACCTATCTAACCCAATGGGGTGTGTTCCTGTTCTTCATCGTCTCCTGGATGACCTGGGAGACGCGCCAGTGGCTGGCCGAGACGCCCGCTTCTGCGCTGCGCAAACTGCGTCCCTACCGGGACTTGATTATTGCCGCGTTGGTGATCGTACTTCTGGTGTTGGTGGTCCAACAAGCCTGGGTGATGAGTTCCTCCCAGAATGTTCCCTGGAAAGGCTTCACCATTCTCTGGCTGGCGCTGCCACTGGCAGTCTGGGCGGCGGTACTGCTATTCCGCCCCGGCATCTCCGATTTGAAGCGTCTGGTCTTGTTCATGACCGGCACCGGTCTGCTCCTGACCATGGTTGTCGAGTTGATGGTTATCACAGGAGATATCGGGCGGATGAATACAATCTACAAGTTCGGTGTGCAGACTTGGGTCCTGCTGAGCATCTCCGCCGCGGCCGGGTTCGGCTGGCTACTCACCGAATTCCGCCATTGGCTGCCCGGCTGGCGTACTTTCTGGTCGGTGACCGCTACCCTGCTGGTTACCGGCGCGGCACTCTTCCTCCTTATCGGCGGTGCAGGCAAAATCCGTGACCGTATGACTCTGACCGCTCCGCACACCCTCGACAGCATGACCTACATGGACTACACCCACTATGCCGATTATGGCGTGGATATGGACTTGAGTGAGGACTACCGCGCCATCCTATGGATGCAGGATAACGTGCAGGGTTCGCCGGTGATCGCCGAGGCTGCTTCGGCGGGAGTCCAGTATCAATGGCACCAGCGCTTCTCGATTTACACCGGTCTGCCCGATGTGGTTGGTTGGGAATGGCACCAGGTGCAGCAACGCGTCCTGGATTCGGCCACGGTGATAGCACGTGGCAAGGAAGTGGATGCATTCTATGCGACCACTGACCTCGCCGCAGCGCGTGACTTCCTGCGCAAGTACAACGTTCGTTACATCATCGTTGGCCAGTTGGAACGCGCCAAATATGCTCCCGGCGCCCCGAATGGGCCTGTCCTGGAGGGGGCTCCGGACGGACTGCTCAAGTTCGAGGCGAATAACAACGTTTTCTGGCACGAGATATACCGTGACGGGCAGACGGTGATCTACGAAGTCCCCGAAGGGGGCGAATTACCCACCGGGGGCGAGGTGAACCCGTGACCGATTCCATCTTTCATATCACTTCCCGGATCTCCTGGTCTGACGCGAAAAAGTCCGGCGCGTATTCAGCCGATTCGTTGATGAGCGAAGGTTTCATCCATTGTTCCAAAATAGACCAAGTTATGCGCGTAGCCAATACTATCTTTGCCAACCAGTATGGACTGGTGATCCTGGTGATTGACCCGTCACAGCTCAAGCCCGAGGTCCGGTGGGAAGCGGGCACGGATAAAGCCGACGAGTTGTTCCCCCACATCTACGGTCCGTTAAACCTGGAAGCCGTAGTGCGTGTGATCGACTTCGAGCCGGGATTGGACGGAAAATTTCATCTTCCACAGACTCTTGCGCCTGTTGACCGCTAATTATGGCACAATTTTTCCTCTGGTATCTCCTCGCTACTTTCCTCGGCTGGCTGGCTTTCCCGCTGGCCTTTCGTCTTTTCCCCGCGCTTGCCGACCGGGGCTTTAGTCTGGCGCGCACCTTTGGATTGCTGGTGTGGGGTTATGCCTTCTGGATGATGGCCTCCCTGGGAATCGTCCAAAATGATGGCGGCGGGTTGCTGCTGGGACTGGTGGTTTTAGCGGCTGTTTCCGGGGTCGGTTTGGTGCGTAAGGAGAAGCTCAAGTCGCTGGGGGAGTGGATTAGATCCAATTGGCGCGTGATCGTAACGGTTGAAATCCTGTTTTTCCTGGCCTTTGCCTTCCTGGCCTTTGTCCGCGCCGGGAACCCGGAGATCGTCGGCACCGAAAAACCGATGGAACTGGCTTTCATCAATGCCATCCTGCACTCGCCAACTTTTCCCCCGCATGACCCGTGGCTTTCCGGCTACGCCATCTCGTATTATTACTTTGGTTACGTGATGACTGCCATGCTTGCCAAAGCGACCGGGACACTGGGCAGTGTGGCTTTCAACCTGATGCTGGCGCTGGTGTTTGCCTTGAGCGCAGTGGGGGCGTATGGCGTGCTCTTTAACCTGTTGGCCGCCTGGCGGAAGAATCACCCATCGCCTGCCCAACGCCGCCCGTTGACAGGGTTGCCTTTGATTGGCCCGCTATTCCTCCTGATCGTCAGCAACTTTGAAGGTTTTCTTCAAGCGCTTCATAGTTTAGGCTTGTTTTGGAAATTTAACGCGGACGGCACAGCGACGTCATCTTTCTGGACTTGGCTTGGAATTCTGGACCTGAACCAGTCACCTGCCACGCCGTTGGGTTTGATGACGACACGAGGTTGGTGGTGGGGGTGGCGCGCCTCGCGTGTGGTCACGGATTACAACCTGGCCAACCAGCATATCGAGATCATTGACGAATTCCCGGCCTTTTCCTACCTGCTCGGTGACCTGCACCCGCACGTATTGGCGATGCCGTTCGGATTGCTGGCTGTGGGGGTGGCGCTCAACCTGTTCCTGGGTGGCTGGAAGGGGGAAACGAACCTGGGCTTTTTCCGGCTGCCTGTCCGCCCGATGGGCCTGTTCTTCGGTGCGCTAGTTTTGGGCGGCCTGGCCTTCCTGAATACCTGGGATATTCTGATTGGTTTTGCCCTGCTCGTTGGTGCGTATGCGCTGATGCGCACATTGGAATCCGGCTGGGCCTGGAAACGGCTGGAGGATGTTTTTGCTCTGGGCGTACCGCTCGGTCTGCTGGCAATTCTGCTCTACCTGCCATTCTACGCGGGCTTCTCTTCCCAAGCAGGCGGTATCCTGCCCGACCTGGAAAACCCGACCCGCGGCGTCCAGTTGTGGATCATGTTTGGCCCGTTGTTCCTGGCAATTATTGCTTACCTGATCTATCTCTGGCGCGTCGAAAAACGTCCCGCAAAATGGACACTCGGTTTTGGCCTGGCGGCAATTCTGGTGGTGCTCCTGTGGATTTTCTCCTGGCTGATTGGTTTGCTGGCAAAACTAAAGATGCCCGATTTCGTGGCAGGTTATCTGGCCAACCAGGGCTTCTTGAGCGCGGCACTGTATTTCTCAGCAGCTACGCTCCGCCGTCTCTCTTTTATCGGTGGCTTGCTGACGCTGTTTGTTCTGTTCGGCGCGGCGCTGGCATTTCTTTTGAAGGTGGGGGGAGGCGGGCAGAAAACAGAAATGGTTGAAGAAAAAGAGGAACACCCTTCACCTTTTGTCCTTCATCCCACAGCCTTTACCCTTTTTCTTATTCTTCTTGGCGCACTTCTTGTGCTGGCTCCCGAATTTGTTTTCCTGCGCGACCAGTTCAGCAACCGCATGAACACGATCTTCAAGTTCTATTACCAAGCCTGGTTGATGTGGAGCCTGGCGGCAGCGTTTGGGGTGGCGGTATTGCTGCAAGACTTGCGCGGCGCCTGGAATTGGGTCTACCGGATCGGTCTGGCGCTTGTTCTGGTCATGGCGCTGGTCTACCCAATTCTTGGCGTGCTCACCAAGACCAACAATTTCCAGATCCCCTCTTTCAACGAGAACCTGATATTGGCGCGGGCAGCCGGGGACCCCCATGCCTGGCAAACTGCTTCCCAGGTCTGGACCTTGGACGGGGGCGCCTTCTTCAACCAATACAATCCCGACGATATGGCTGCGGCGGCCTGGCTGCGGACCGCGCCCTATGGCGTTATCGTGGAAGCCAGCAAAGTTGATGCCAGCTACACGGAATACAGTCGTATCTCCACTTACAGCGGACTGCCGACCGTACTGGGTTGGCCGATGCATGAAGGTCAATGGCGCGGCACCTATGAACCGCAAGGCAGCCGCCAGGACGATATTCGCCGTCTGTACGAAACCAGCAGTTGGGAGGAAGCCCAGACCGTTCTCTCGCAGTACGGGATTCGCTATGTATGCGTAGGTACGCTGGAGCGGAATACGTATCATCTCAACGAAAGCAAATTCCAGCGCCACCTCACGCCTGTCTATCAACAGGGGCAGGTTGTAATTTATGAAGTCCCGTGAGTATGACATCCCAATGCTGGCAGCATATTATTCATGCTAAAATAACGCCAATGAAAAATCGTCCCATCACTCTTGAACATGCATTCTACGCCCTGGTGCTTGCACTTGCCATCGGTCTGCGTTTCCTGCACCTCGGCGCATTGTCGCTATCCGATTTCGAAGCGGACTGGGCGCTCCAGGCTTTGCGGGTGGCCCAGGGTTTGAACCCCCCC
>JADGQD010000092.1 GCA_017882065.1 Anaerolineales bacterium
CAGGTAATTAGCCATTGTCCGTACAGCTGCAGAACTGGCTACTTCGCCGTATTGATGCCCGCCCATACCATCCGCTACAATAAACAGTCCCAGGGGGGCGCTATTGGCTTCGCCACCCGTTGTGGCAGAAAAGGCGAACAAGTAATCTTCGTTATGCTCACGCTGTTTGCCGATAGACTGTCCGCAACCCGAGATTAATTGCTGTGGCTCAACACGCTCACTGCTTATGGGAACCATCCCAAGTTGCTCGCTCGAAAGGGGAAAAGTATTCACATTAGCTAGTGCAGGTAGTGGCTTGGTTTGTTTGCCACGTAACCGATCAAAGAAGGATTTCACAATATTCTCCTTGAACAAACGCCTTTATGCAAGTAAAGTGTATAGAAAGTGGTCAGTAGAGCCGATGTAAACAATATCATCATAAACCAGGGGGGAGCCGGTGATCGGGCCTTTTGTGACAAATTTCCAGCGCAAGCGACCGGTACGGGCTTCGAGGCAGTAAATGTTCCCGTCCGCCGATCCACAGTAGAGGGCGTCTTTGTAAACGACAGGCGAACTGCTTACCTGATGTTCCGTCTTGAAACGCCAGACTTCTTTAGATGTATGAGCATCAATAGCGTAGATATTTCCGTCGGCAGAGCCAATGAAAACCAGTCCTTCTGCTGCATAAGGCGAAGCGATGGAACCCTTGCCCATGCGGAACCGCCAGATGACCCAACCCGCGCGTGCATCCAGAGCATAAAAACTGCTGTCAAGTGAACCGAAATAAACCACGCCATCCGATTCACATGGGGAGGATGTTACTGCCATTTTGGCCTTGTAATGCCACTTCATCTCGCCGCGGAAATCCACACAATAAAAATCGCCATTCTCACAGCCGGCAAAGACAGTATCATGCGCTACAAAAGGAGTGGAACGCACAGGTGCGGTTGTTTCGAAACGCCATGCGGCTCGTCCGCTCAACAGATTAACAGCGTGAATGTGCTGGTCATCAGAACCGAAGAAAACATGCCCTTCCGCAATGCGCGGCGATGAATGTACCCGGCCTTCAGTGTAATATGTCCAGTTCACTTTGCCGGTGCGGGCGCTGATAACATGCAAACGCTGATCTTCAGAGCCGATGAAAATATCGCCCTCAAAAGCCGCCGGGCGGGTCACAACACCGCCATCGGTGGCATACTTCCAATTCAATTTACCATCGGCAGCATTCAGGGAATAGAGATTATGATCGTAAGACCCAATATAGACAGCACCTTCATGGTACAGCGGTGCGCCACGGACCTCATCCTCGCACTGAAAAACCCACAAGGGTTTAATCCCGACCGATGATTGGATGCTGGCAGTCGCGCCACTGGTGCGATTCAAGATCCCGGTCTTGCGTCCCGCAGCCACGAGGGCCTCTTTCATCGCTTCGGCGCTTTGGAACCGATCTTCAGGGTTATATTGGAGCGCAGCATTGATGACGGCTTCCAATTCCGTAGAGATGGCTGGGTTAATTTTCCGCAGAGGACGTTCGTCGAAAGAAAACGGCGGCTCCAGGCGCGGGTCACGCCGGGAGAGGGCTTGGTGAATGGCAGCGCCCAGGGCATAGATGTCGGCTAGAGGTCCGGCCTCGCCCCGATATTGCTCGGGAGGAGAATACCCCTCCGTGCCGATCATCGTCCCTTTTTGCCCGACCTGGAATGGTTTGGCAATCCCGAAATCCACCAGGATGATGTGGTCATTCGGATTCACCATAATATTGGATGGCTTCATATCCCGGAAAATAATTGGATCGGGCTTGTGGTTATGGAGGAATGAAAGTACGTCGCACAACTCAATGGCCCAGCCCAGGACGCGTTCCTCCGTCAGGAAGCCACCCGTTTCGTTGATAATGGCTTCCAGGTCTTTGCCATGGACGAATTCCAGGACCAGGTAAGAACGATTGTCCTCACTAAAATAATCATAAATCCGGGGAATGGAGGGGTGGTTGAGGGTCGCCAGGATATTGGCTTCACGCTCGAAGTTCTGGACAATGGTTTTTCTGACCAGCGGGTCAGAGGCGCGGTTAATCATCTCTTTCACCGCTACCAGTTTGACCACGCTTGGGAAATGCAGGTCACGGGCGCGATAAACCGAACCCATGCCTCCCACGCCGATAACGTCCTGGATCACATAGCGGCTAACGAGCGTTATTCCCGGAGTCAGTTGTACGTTTAATTCACCTTCTCGCGACTCGTTCCCAATTGGCGTTGTGATCTTATGGGTCTCCAGAGCAACCTCCTGAGAATTGTAGAACTGAATGAATTATAGCCATCCCTGTCAGGATTAGCAACCTATCTGGCCCGGTTCCCTGGGAATCGCCGTGGTGATGGGGGTGTTGGGTGGGCGTATCCGGCCTAATACCCTCTATCTTGTCCCTTTGGCACGGGAATTCCCAAAAACCATCTGGCCTTGCGCGGAATTATACTTTAGGGCACAATACGGCTGGAGTAGCCCTTTGAAAATATTGGCTGTTAGTGATGTTGTTGTTGACCGTCTGTACTCTGCACAGACTGCAGAGCATCTCCGCGACGTAGACATTATACTCGGCTGCGGCGACCTGCCATATGAGTATCTGGAATTTCTAGTCTCAGTGCTGAATGTGCCTCTGCTTTACGTCCCTGGTAATCACGACCCGCAATATGACGAGCAAAACCCGTCCGCGCGGGCGGACGGCTGTGATATTCTCGATCAGCGCGTGACACGGGTCAAGGGGCTGAACATGGCCGGGCTGGGCGGGAGCATCCGCTACAAACCCGTCCCCCCCAACCAGTATACCCAGACAGAGATGTACTTACGCGTCATTTCGTTCCTGCCCAAGCTTCTTAAGCAGCGGGTTCAAACTGGTGGTGTTTTGGACATCATGATTGCCCATTCACCGCCGCGCGGCATTCACGATGACAACGATCCGGCCCATGTCGGTTTTTTGGCTTTTCGGGATTTCATCCGGGTTTTCAAGCCGCGCTATTTCCTGCATGGACACGCTTTGGTTTACAAGGGTAATCTCTTGCCTCCGGTGACACAAATGGGGGTCACGACCGTTATCAATGTCTACCCTTACAGACTGCTTGAGGTGGAACCGCATGTTCGATGATATCGCTGGCCGCGTGAAGACCGATTTTGCCCATGCCCGTTTCAAAGCCTTTTGGAACCGCATCCTCAGCATCGTGGGCGGACAGCCGACTACGTTGCTTTCTTACGATGAAGTAAAAGAGAAATTACACATCGGCGGGCCCATTTACCGCGGAGTTAAGTCGGTAGAAGTAAAGAAAATCGTCGGCAGTCTGAACCGCTACCACCAGTTCGACCGCGCCTTTTTACCCCTCGAAGACCAGATTGCTAACCGCTGGCAAAACATTGACCGCGCCTTCTATCAGGATATCAACCTTCCACCAGTTGTCCTGTATAAAGTCGGTGAGGTATATTTTGTGGTAGATGGTCATCACCGCGTCTCGGTGGCGCGCGAACAGGGGCAGATGGACATTGATGCTGAAGTACGTGAATGCTCAACCAAAGTCAATATTACCCCCGACCTCAAGCCAGAAGACTTGGAAATCCTCGGTGAAAAAGTGGACTTCCTCGAACGCACCGGGCTGGACCGCATCCGTCCGGTAGCCAAAATTAAACTGACCATTCCAGACGGTTTCGACCGTATGCTCGAGCACATTGCCGTCCACCGTTACTTCATGGGCCTGGATTTAAAACGGGATATTTCGGATGAAGAGGCCGTGGCGCATTGGTTCGATAAAGTCTATATGCCCATCGTCAGCAACATCCGGCGCAGTGACATCCTGAAAGAGTTCCCCGGCAAGACCGAAGGCGATTTGTACCTGTGGGTGCTCGACCGCCAGCGAATCCTGCACGCCGAGGGACAAAATCTCGTCTCACCCCAGAAGGCTGCAAAAGATTTCCTCGAGGAGGTCAAATAATGCATCCCCTGGCTGGTGTGTTTACTGCGGCTGTCACCCCATTAAAAGCGGACTTTTCTCCAGACCTGGATGCTGTTCCTTCCCTGTTGGGCTTCCTCGCCGGGCGCAGCTGCCACGGTATTTTGCTGTTGGGAACCACCGGCGAAGGGCCATCCTTTTCGCCGGAAGAACGCCTCGGGATTTTCCGCGCTGCACTACAGGTCCGTGAAATGTACCGGACGGTTCAAGGCGGGACCTGTAAACTGCTTGCCGGGACCGGGACACCCAGTCTCACCGAAACCATCTCGCTGACCCACTCCGCTTTCGACCTGGGCTACGATGGCGTCGTTGTCCTGCCCCCCTATTACTTCCGCAAAGCCACCGATGAAGGCATGTTCCACTACTTCCGCGAACTCATCAACAAGGCTGTCCCCGCGGACGGGTTCCTGCTCGGTTACCACATCCCCGGCTTGGCTGGGATCGGCTTCTCGCCCGACCTGTTGGCGCGGCTCAAAGACGCCTTCCCGCACCAATTTGCGGGCATTAAGGATTCCTCGCACGATGCCGATTTCGCCCGCTGGCTGGGAAAACGTTTCGGCTCCGACTTGCTGGTGCTGACCGGTACCGATTCTTACCTGCAACTGGCGCTGGAAAACCAGGCCGGGGGTTGTATCACCGCTCCGGCAAATCTGATTTCTCCTGATCTGCGCTTGGTCTGGGATGCCTTCCAGCGCGGCGAGGAAGCATCTGCACTCCAGACGCGCATCACCAAAATCCGCCATATTCTGGAGAAATATCCGCCGTTCCCGCCCATTCTGAAAGCGCTGCTGGCGAGACAGCATGGCTTCCCAATCTGGCCGGTCCGCCCGCCTCTGGAGGCTTCTCTGCCCGAGACTGTGGAAAAGGTGACAGAAGAATTCATGGCGGCTTCCGGATGAAAGTCTGGCGCTTGCTCATCACCCCTCCCACCCACGGCGCATGGAACATGGCCGTGGACGAAGCCATCCTCGAAGCCGTGGGCCGCGGCGGATCGCTCCCGACCCTGCGCCTGTATGCCTGGGAACCGGCCTGCCTCTCACTTGGCTATGCCCAGCCTCTTTCCGACGTGGACATTCCCTGCTTGCAAGCGCGCGGCTGGGAGATGGTGCGCCGTCCCACCGGCGGGCGGGCCGTACTCCACATCGACGAAATTACTTACTCTGCAATCGCTCCACTCAATGAGCCGCGTGTGGCGGGGACAGTTCTCGATTCCTACAACCGGATCGCGCATGCGCTAGTGGAGGCCCTGCGCCTGCTCGGCCTGCCGGTAGAGGTCGAGGAGCGCAGCGGGGGGCCAGGAAAATCCCCCAACCCGGTTTGCTTCGAAGTCCCTTCGACGTACGAGATCACGGTGGGCGGAAAAAAACTGGTCGGCTCGGCGCAGGCTCGTCGCAAGGAGGGTGTACTCCAACACGGTTCCTTGCCGCTGAATGGTGACCTGACGCGCATCCTCCAGGTTCTGGCCTACCCCGACGAAGAGGCCCGCACCCGCGCCGCCAGCCATTTGCTGGAGCGGGCAACAACAGTGGAGACTGCTCTGGGGCGCGTTGTCTCCTGGAACGAGGCGGCGCAGGCCTATATCGCTGCTTTCCGATCCGTGCTCGCTCTGGACCTCCAGCCGGGAAAACTGACCCCGGAGGAGGAGGTCCGCGCCGGGGAATTATCCGCCTCCAAATACAGTCACCCCGACTGGAACCGAAAATAAAAAAGTTGAAGGCTCGTCGCCTTCAACTTTTTCTGTCTGGATTATTTACCCCTTACGGTTCCGGAGCGACAAAATTGATCTGCTTGTATCCCAGTGTTTCGAAGAACCAGCGCAAATAGGTCTGGGCGTTGGTAGTCGCCTGGTCTAGGATCCCTTCTTCGGTGGCGGCCTTGAGGATCTCCTGCTCGGCAACCTGCCGGACCTGGGTTTCGAGGGTCGGGTCACCTTGGGTGAACAGGCCCGTCACCCGATCATAAACGTACGACTTGTCGTTGTCGAGCGTCGCCACCAGCACTTCCGTTTTCGGCAGGCGGACATTGAGCATCTCGCCCGCGAGCCACAAGTCTTCCGGCTTGATCTTGCTCATGTCAATCCCGGCGATGACATACCCGTGCGCAACGAACAGCAACCGGTCGCCAAAAAGCGGCCCCAGCACACCCTGGTTGACTTCCGCCGTGACCACCTTCTCGACCGTATAGCGGATCGTCTCCAGCCGGGCAAGCGATTGAACTTCATTGATTATTGTTACCGGGTCCGGAATGATCGTGGGCGTGGGATGCAACAGGTTGGCAACCTGGGTGCCCAGTTCATGGTTCATCTGTTGTAAAGGATTAAGGGTGTTGTTGATTCTGTTGTTGACCAGACTCACCAGGAACCAGATGGCTGCAATGCCCACCAGGATCAGAATGATCTTGGCGATTGATTTAGAAGAATTCGAAGGGTTTATATTGGACATGTCATGATTATATCGGAATTATGAGACCTGTCACTTGCCATATTTGTTAATTAGAGATATTATGAGGCAGTCATTGGGGAAGATCCCCAAAACCCTATTCCCTTGAGAGGAGAAGAAAGATGAAGAAAGTTTTTGTTTTTGTTTCCTTGCTGGTTGCAGCTGTCATGCTGCTCACAGCATGTGGTCCCGCCTTGACCCCCACTGCGGTGGTAGTCCCGCCGACCACCGTCCCGCCGCCGCCGACCGCTGTCCCGCCGACAGAAGTACTGCCGACCGAGACCACAGCCCCCACCGCCGTCCCGACCCCCATCCCGCCTATATGCACCAAACTGGCGGACGCTCCGGCCGCACCCGCAGCCGGCCAGCTCGGCGCCTCGGATACCCCGATCACAATGGCTTTCGTCCCATCTGGTGAATCTGGCGTCATCGCCACAGCCAGCACTGCCATTGCCGATTGCTTGAAGACGATGACCGGGCTAAATTATGCGGTCCAGACCGGCACAAGCTATGCCGCCGCCATCGAAGCGATGGGATCAGGGAAAGCCCAGGTTGGTTTCCTCAATACCTTCTCAATTCTGCTGGCTCAGGCGAAATACCAGATCATCCCGGCTCTGATCAACATTCGAAATTACCAAACGAATGACCTGGACCCTGATAAGGCGCTCGGCGGCACGCCGCAACCCTTCTATAAACCCCAATTCATTACCAAGGCCGATTCGGGTATCACGAAGTTGACCGACCTTATAGGCAAGACTTTCTGCTTCGTCGATCCAATTTCCACGTCGGGTTATATCGTTCCGCGGATTATGCTCAAGGCTGCAGGTGTTGATCCGGATACCGCCTTCAAAGCTACCGTGAACGCTGGTTCCCACCAGAATGTTGCCGCCGCCGTATACAAGGGTGACTGCGATGCCGGTGTGACCTATATCAATGTGCTGACCGACGCAACCCTGAATACCACCTATCCTGACCTGCAGACTAAGGTCGTAGTCTTTGCCGACGGGGAGCGCATCCCGAACGATGGCGTCCAATATATTAAGACTCTCGACCCCAAGCTTCAGGCGATCACCACCGAAGCTCTTCTGGCAATGGCTGCTGATCCCGGCGGCAAGGCTGTATTGAAAAAACTTTACACCATCGATGCCTTCCAAAAAATCGACTCGACCCCCACCATTTATTCTGACTTCCTGGCAGTTCTCGTGAAGGCTGGTGTCGATCCTGCAACTATGGTTAAATAAAGTTTAATTTTAGCCTGGCAGGTTAATGTAACCTGCCAGGCTTTTCTTTATATTCATTTGGATCAGGAGATTCCAATTTCGCCATGTTAAAA
>JADGQD010000093.1 GCA_017882065.1 Anaerolineales bacterium
CCGGGCGAGGAACAATCCGTGCCGTTATTCTCCGGGTTGGGGGCAATGGCGGTTTGCGCGGCACTGGGGATGCGCGGACTGCATCCGGAAATCAAGTGGCCGAACGATGTTTTGCTCAACCGCCGCAAAGTCTGTGGCGTACTGGCTGAGGCTGTCTGGATGGGGGAAAAAGCGGACAGCATTGTCCTGGGGGTCGGGGTGAACGTCAAACCTGAAGCGGTCCCTCCATCTGATCAGCTAAATTTTCCTGCGACCAGTATCGAAGCTGAAATGGGAAAGAGTGTGGACCGGCTGACTTTGCTCAGAGACGTTCTCCAGGCCTTGCTCTACTGGCGCAGTCTGCTGACAAAGGATGTATTTCTCAATACCTGGGAAAACCATCTGGCTTTCCGTGGGGAGCAGGTGGAAATTTGGGCGGAGGGAGGCCCCGCGAGAACGGGACAGGTTGAAGGGTTGGAGCGGGACGGGAGTCTGCGTCTGCGTTCCCATGCCGGGCAAGTCTTCACAGTACAATTTGGGGAAGTGCATCTGCGTCCGGTCTTGTGATATACTTTTGAAGGACAAGTTTGCAATATGCCTTGCTGGTGTCGGCAACCTTGCTGATGAGGTGACTTATGCTTGATAATTTACGTGACCAGGCTTCTTTCCAGGAAGATGAAGGACCGAAGGATCCCAACGCACCAAAACCGCCCAAACCGCGCAAACCGCGAGGCAGCTTTGACCAGATCATCGGCATGACTGCCCCGCAGCGTTTTACCCTGGCAGTGATGCTTTTGATTATAGTCAGTTTGCTGGGAATGATCTTGCTTTTTGTTTCCGGGAAGATGGTCCTACCGTTAATATTTTAGATTTCTGATATCACCAGCATGCCACCATAAATAAATAAATGCGGTGCTCTGATGTGAGCACCGCATTTTGTTTGCGGGTAGCCCGTTGGTTAGCCGACGGATTTTACTGCTTCTTGGTGGTTTAGATATTTACACAGTACCCTGTAGAATCATTTCAACGGCATTTCAAACTGCGTTCCCGTTTCCGGGACCGTTTCGCCGTTGGTTTTCACACCGACGCGTTTAAGTTCGGCGGTGGCGATGCGGGCGATGGAAGCCACCCGGTCACCTTCCTTGACATTCATCATGTGATTGCCGCGGGTGGCGCGCCCGGCGTGCTTTACATCCTTGACCTTCATGCGCAGAACCATGCCGTTGGCAGAAATGATGGTCAGATCGTCCGCTTCCTGGACGACACGCGCGGCGGTGATGATGCCGATCTTATCTGCTACGCCTTTGGTTATGGTCTGTACTCCGCCGGTGGCGCGACCTTTGGCCGGATATTCTGTCAGCGAAGTGCGCTTACCGTACCCCTGCGTGGTAACCAGTACCAGGTCACCGCCTATTTCAATGACTTCCATGCTGGTGACTTTATCATTTCCGGATAGTCTGATACCGGTCACTCCGCCGGCGCTGCGGCCCATGGTGCGGACTTTGCCTTCGCCAAAGCGCAGGGCTTTGCCCTGTTCGGTGACCAGGATGATTTCGTTGTCGCCGTGCGTCAGGCGTGCCCAGCCGAGTTCGTCGCCGTCTTCCAGACCGATGGCAATGATGCCAGAGGGTCGGACGGCGGCAAGCTCGGAGAGAGCCATGCGTTTGATTTTTCCGTTACGGGTAGCCAGCGTAATATATCCTGCGGCTTCAAAGTTCGGAACGGAGAGGGCGGCCGTGATGACCTCGCCTGCATCCAGCGACAGGACGTTGACCAGCGGGATGCCTTTGGTGGTACGGTCGGCATCCGGGATCTGATATACCTTCTCGGAGTAGACCTTGCCATGGTCGGAGAAGAACAGCATTGTATCCAACGAGCGGGCCGGGATCAGGTTTAAGACCTCGTCTTCTTCTTTCGTGGCGTGACCAGTGACGCCCTTACCACCAGCGCCTTGGGAACGGTAGGCGGTTGCGGCAACGCGCTTGACGTAGCCGCGGGCGGTGAGCGAGATCAGGACGGCCTCATCAGGTACAAGGTCCGACTCGCTCAGATTCTCGACGGCCTCGGCGGCGATGTGCGTGCGGCGCTCGTCGCCGTACTTATCCGAAAGTTCGCGCAGGTCATCCTGGATAAGGGTCAGGATCATCTTGGGATGGGCAAGCAGGTCTTCGAAGTGGGCGATCTGCCCTTTGACCTGCATGTACTCATCTTCGATTTTCTGGCGCTCAAGGGCAGCCAGACGGCGCAACTGCATGTCGAGGATGGCCTGGGCCTGGAGTTCGGATAGTTTGAAGCGCTTCATCAGGCGCTCTTTAGCCGTATCGGCATCCGGCGACTCTCTGATGGTCTGGATGACAGCGTCCAGGTTGTTGAGTGCAATCGTCAGTCCCTCTAGGATGTGGGCACGGGCACGTGCTTTTTCCAACTCGAACTGCGTACGGCGGGTGATGACCACCTGCCGGTGTTCGAGGAAAATTTGCAAGGCTTTCTTGAGTGGCAGAAGACGCGGCTCGCCGTTCACCAGCGCCAGCATCTGGACGCCGAAAGTAGTCTGGAGCGAAGTGTATTTGTAGAGCTGGTTGAGCACTTTCTTCGGTTGGGCCCCGCGTTTAAGTTCGATGACGATGCTCATGCCGCGCCGGTCAGACTCATCCCTCAGGTCCGAGATGGTGTCTATTTTTTCATTGCGCACCAGGTCGGCGATGCGCTCAATCAGCGTGGACTTGTTAACCTGGTAGGGGATTTCGGTGATAACGATGCGGTGCCGGTTGCCGGCCATCTCTTCGATGTGGGCTTTGCCGCGCAGAACAATGCGCCCCTTCCCGGATCCGTAGGCGGCTTCGATGCCTTCCTTCCCGACGATGATTCCACCGGTGGGGAAGTCGGGTCCCGGGATGAATTTCATCAGGAACTCGATGGGTACATCGTCCATCGTGTCGTAATTGTTGATGAGGTAGATCAGGGCCGCGGCCAACTCTTTCAAGTTGTGTGGCGGAATGTTGGTCGCCATGCCGACGGCAATACCTGACGAGCCGTTGAGCAGCAGGTTGGGGATACGAGAGGGGAGGACGGTTGGTTCCTTGAGTGAACCGTCGAAGTTGTCGGTGAAGTCCACCGTGTTCTTATCGAGGTCGGTCAGCAGTTCCTCGGCCATCTTGTGCAGGCGGGCTTCGGTGTAACGCATGGCAGCCGGGGCGTCGCCGTCCACCGAGCCGAAGTTTCCCTGACCATCCACCAACAGGTAGCGCATGGAGAAATCCTGAGCCATGCGTGCCATCGACTCATAGACCGCTGAGTCGCCGTGCGGGTGGTATTTACCCAGCACTTCGCCGACGATACGGGCGGATTTTTTGAACGCCGTGTTGGAGCGAATGCCCATGTCCTGCATGGCGTACAGGATGCGGCGGTGGACAGGTTTCAATCCATCGCGGGCATCCGGCAGGGCGCGGGCAACGATAACGGACATGGCGTAATCGAGATACGCCGTGCGCATGGTCTCGTCAATATCCGCCAACTGGACGGTGCCGATAATCTGTTTGACGGGTTCCGGGGTCTGGCCGGTGGGTTCGGGTTCTACCATATTTGTCCTCACGCGGTAGGGGCACAGCGCCGCTGTGCCCCTACGGGGTAATCGAATTAGCGAAGGAATTATACCGCAAACGCCTTGTCAAATCGGTGGCGGGCGGGTATAATCCGCCCTTGCTTGTTCGGGGCGTGGCTCAGTCCGGTTAGAGCGCTGCGTTCGGGACGCAGAGGTCGGCGGTTCAACTCCGCCCGCCCCGACAGGTTTATCCTTGACTCGAAGGGATGAGACTCCCAGACTTGGGAGTCTTGCGTTTTAGGCGGCGGTTTCCCCTCTGGGGGATTTCACAATTCCGCCCGCCCCGACAGGTTTAGCTCTGACTCGAAGGAATAAGACTCCCAGTTTTGGGAGTGTTTAGTTAACTTAGAAAACGTCATATTTTCCTCCTTGACGGGTTACGGGGAGCGGGTGTATCCTCTCGTCCTAGCTAAATACCTCGTTAGGCGAGGCGTCTGCGTGATAAACAGGCCATTGTCCCGAAACGTCGAAAGACGCCAAGGGATAGACCAGGCCGGGCCGGATTAAGGCCCCGCTCAAAGTGGCTGGGAGCAAGTCCCCTACGATGCGCAGTGCCAAAGCTCAACCAGGAGGTGCCCGCGGGTTGCCCGTGGGTGGTACTCGTGTTTTCAAAACCTCCTGGTATGCCGGAGGTTTTTCTGTTTTGTGCACGGTAGTCCCGGTTCCAGCACGGGTATGGCTTTGCCAAATCGCATTGCACAATGAAAGGAGGTGATCGCGTGGACGCTGATGGTATTCCGCTATATACGATAACGCACTGGCAGAAAGCGCAATTTTTGGGCCAGGTGTGCGGCGTACGTTCGCGCATCACCTTACCCCGGATTGGTAAAATGTTTTTTCGGGGAGTACCACCCAAATGGATGGTATCCTGGTAGCAGGTCCAAGAAACGCCGCCTTCTGTTGGTGAATCAGGCGGCGTTTTGCTTCTATGTAGCATTTCGTATTTCCGCCATATTCTACTGCTTGCGCAGTCCCCTGTTTTCTGGAGGTGAATTATGGCTTACTTGAGCGAAATTATTGGACGACCCGTCACTGATCTGGACGGGATCGCTGTTGGCAAATTAACAGATGTGATCGTGCGACCCTGGGCGGAATTCCCGCACCCGCTGATCGAGGCGGTGGCGATTGAAGGTAAGGGCGGGAGGCGGATCCTGCCTTTCGCAGCGGTAGCAGCTCTGTTCACACCGGTCATCCCGTTGAAATACCGGTTAAACGATGCCCCGTTATTTGAATTGAAAGAGGATGATGTCCTGCTTTCCCGCGATGTGCTGGATAAGCAGATTATTGACACGGAAGGGGCGCGCGTGGTGCGCGTCAATGACGTGGAACTGGTGCGCGTCAACGGGACAATCTATGTCAGCAACGTGGATGTTTCGTGGGTGGGGATTTTGCGCCGGTTGGGGCTGGTCGGGTTGGCGCACTTTCTGAGCGGTCATCTCAAGAAGAAAGGGATTGCCTGGGACGATGTGGAACTGATGCGCCGCGACCAGGAGATGCACCTGCGCGTCCCGGCGGAGAAACTCCATGAACTGCACCCGGCCGACCTGGCAGAAATTGTCAGAGACCTGAATAAGCTGGAGAGCGGTCAACTGTTGGATACGCTGGATGTCCAGCACCTGGCGGATACCCTGGAAGAGGTGGAACCGGAGTTCCAGGCCGAACTGATCGAGCACATGTCGGATGAAAAAGTTGCGGACCTGCTCGAAGAGATGGAACCGGATGAGGCGGCTGACTTGCTCGGCGACCTGCCCAAGGAGCGCAAGGAAGGCTTGCTGGCCTTGATGGAAAAGGAAGATGCCGATGATGTCCGTAAACTGCTGGCTTATCCCGAGGACTCGGCGGGCGGTATCATGACAACAGAGTATGCTTCTATCCACCCCAATTTGACAGCCGCTGAGGCGATCAAGGAGTTGCGTGGCATGGCCGACGAAGTGGAGACGATGTTCTATGTCTATGTTTTGGATGTAGAGAAACACCTGGTCGGTATCTTTTCATTGAACAATCTGATATTTGCCAGACCCGGTCAGATGGTCTCGGACTTCATGACCAAACGCCTCATTACCGTCAACCTGACCGACGATCAGGAAACGGTGGCTCAGACGGTCGCCAAATACGACCTGCTGGCCGTTCCGGTAGTGGACGAACAGAACCACCTGCATGGTATTGTCACCGCCGACGATGCCCTGGACAAGATCATTCCTACCGCCTGGAAGAAACGCTTGCCGCGCTTCTACCGTTAACAACAAAGGTGGGCTCCATGGCCAAACCCATCATTAAACGCGGCTTTTTCTATCGCTACTGGAAGAGAATACTGATTTTCCTGTCCGTCTTCGGCCCGGCGACCATTACTGCCATGTCAGATAATGATGCCGGTGGTGTTGCCACCTATTCGATCGCAGGCGCAAGACTCGGTTACCCAATCCTTTTCTTGCTTGTCATCATCACTGTCTTACTCGGCGTGACCCAGGAAATGGGTATGCGGCTGGCTATCATCAGCCGCAAGGGGCTGGCGGATTTAATTCGGGAGAAGTTCGGCGTCCGGACGGCGATGTTCATGTTCGGTGCTTTGCTCATCGCGAACCTTGGTACCCTGATCACAGACCTGTCCGCGGTCAAGACAACCAGCAGGATGCTAAATCTGCCGGCTATTCCATCGGTGATAGTCGTCCTGTTAATTTCATTCCTTTTCATTGTGAAAGGGAACTACAAGCTGACCCAGTCCATTATGCTGCTCGCGAGTCTGTTTTATGTTGCCTATATTGTCTCGGCGATCAAGGCGCAACCGGACTGGGGCTTGGCGGTCAGCAACTTGTTTTACCCTCACGGTGTTGCATTCACACCAACGTATATGCGCGATTACCTGTTGATTGGCATGGGCGTATTGGGGACAACAATTACTCCCTGGGGACAGTTTTTTATCAGCAGTTTTGCCTATGATAAGAAAATCGAGAAAAAGAAAATCAACTATTCCCAACTTGAAACTTACTGGGGAGCATTCCTGACCGACTTCTTTTCTTTCTTTATGATTGTGGCGACTGCTGCAACGCTGTTCGTAAACCATATCCCGCTGGAAGCAGGCGAACAGGCTGCACTGGCGATCAAACCCTTTGCGGGCGAACTGGCTGGCACATTGTTCGCGATTGGCATTCTCAATGCCGGGTTTATGGGCGTTATCATCGTCTCGCTTTCCACCGCTTATGCTTTTGCTGAGTTCTTCGGTCTTTCGGGAAGTCTCAATGATAGCTACAAGAAAAGCAAAACGTTCTATATCCTCTTTGCCCTGCAACTCTTTGTTGTGGGTGCCGTTATAGTTTTCACAAATTTGTCATTATTCAAGGTAGCGATTGTTACACAAACAATCAATGCCATCGCACTTCCACTGGTCTTTTATTACCTGATCAAGTTGACAAATGACCGGCAACTCATGGGTCATTTTGCGAATAATAAATTCCAAAAATACTTTGCAATTGTCTGCACTGTAGTCATCATGATTGCTTCAGCAGTAACGTTGATATCGTATTTTATCAAAACCTAGCGTTTCGGACCCGTAAACGGTCTCCTGTAAAAAAAACCATCCGCCAGCTGTTCGGCTGGCGGATGTCGATTCTGCGCTGGGGTGTTTTTTCAAAACAAAAACCGATGTTGCACTGCATACCCAGGATTCTTTCGAGTTAGTCGCTTTGCTTGTCTTTACTCCTGGCGGCGATCTCCGCCCGTGTTTGGGCGTGACCGGCGCGACTGAGCGGATAGAATAGGGCAAAGACAATACCCCCCAGCAGGAGCACCGATGGCACCGGCCCCATCAGGACGCGGATGGCGAGGATGGTCGAAGGCTTCTGCGTCGCGGCATTCGACACATAGCCGCTCCAGTCCAGCACGAGCAGGGTCAGGGGGATGGCGATGGAGGAGGCGATTTTCTTGAAGAGGGAAACCAGGCTGTAAAAGACACCCTCGTGGCGCTGACCGGTCGCCAGTTCATCCACTTCGATCGCGTCGGGAATGATGGCCCACGTCAGGACATGGATGGCCGAGACGCCGATCCCTGCCAGGATGGCCATCAACAGGATAAGCGGCATCCCAGCGGACGGGCCGAGGAAG
>JADGQD010000094.1 GCA_017882065.1 Anaerolineales bacterium
CAAAACGAACAAAGGCCCGGGGCGGAAGTCGGCTGTCCGCAGTTGGGACAGAGGTGCAGTTCGGCCTGGATTTCTTCGCGCTCGGCAAATAGTCCGGATTTGCGGGCTTCGAGGAAGGACAGGTAAAAAGACTGTTTCGCCCCGGGGCGGTCACTTTCCAGTCTGTTGAGCAATTGTTTGTAATAAATCGAGGTCGAGCCGAAGGAAAACGGGCACTCGTCGTAAATGTACTCGATGCCGCGCAACAGGGCGTAGGCCAGCATCTCGCGCTCGTAGATGCGGCAGAGCGGCTTGACTTTGCGCGCCAAGCCCGGGGTCCCCGGAAGCACCGGCCCCTGGCGGAGCAGGTACTCGCCCGCCCAGGTCAGGGTATTTCCGAAGAGGACCGCAGCCTCGTCGTCGAGATTGTGACCGGTCGCCAGCACATCATAGCCAAAGTCACGTGCGATGCGGTTCATCACGTGACGTTTGACCAGCCCGCAGACCGAGCACGGCTTGCCCCGCCCTCGATGGGATTTGAGGGCAAATTGCGGGATGGTTGCGCCGTATTCCTTTTGTACATCCACAATGTGCAATTTCAGGCTGCGCTCGGCGGCGAACTTCTCGGTCAGGCGCTGCGACTCAGAGGAATAGCTGAGACCTTCCCCTATCGGGGCCCTTTGGTCATCAATACCGAGACAGATGTACAAACCATCGGCTTGAACACCCAGGCGCTGAAGGATGTCCCAGAGCGAAAGCGAGTCCTTGCCGCCAGAAACGGCAACGAGAACTTTTTCTTCGCGCGTGAACATCTTATACTTCTCGATGAAGCGCTCGGTTTGTTCCGGAATCCATTCGAGGAAATGGTCTTTGCACAGCGCCAGTTTATGCTGGCGCATGTTGACCACGGCTTTTTGGCCGCAAACCCGGCACTTCATCTAGCCTCCGGAAATCGCGGCGATGAGTTTGATGACATCACCATCTTTCAAAATCTCATCCTCGGTAATCAACTCGCCGTCCCGCGTGCAAAGTACGCCTTCCGGCAGGATGTTGTTTTTCTTGAGCGCGTCCAGCAGGGTCATGCCGGGACGGACTTCATATTCTTGTTTACGTAAGATGAGTTTGACCATGAGCACTCCGGGGCGCGAATTTTACCACGCCTGGATGGATTATACACTTTCAAATCAACCGCCACCGTCTCCGGAGGCGGAATCAAAATCTTGGGTCTTAGGGAATTCCGGTGATAGAGGGAAGGATCAGGAAAAGCGCAAGTATTTTGGCGGGGACTTACAATTCGCGTATTCGCCGCGATGGTCTTCCGGCATCAGCGCCGCAATCTGAGACATGATCTCGTCTGCCATCGCCTGGCGAATCTCCCCATTCATTCTTTCGCCCTTCGCATCCAGGTAGAACAACTTGCCCACACGGATGTGGAAATCCGTTCGTTTGAGTTTCTTCAGGTTGCTGCCGAAGTCCTCCCCACCCCAGTGAGCCATCGGCAGGATGGGAGCGCCGGAGCGCAGCGCGATCAATACAATCCCGGGCTGAGCGAGCAACAGGCGTCCGTTATATGAGCGCGTCCCTTCGGGGGCAATGGCGAGGATATCCCCGGCCTTGAGCACCTGCAAACAAGCGCGAATAGCCTCCAGGTCCGCTTCGCCGCGGCGGACGGGGATGGCATCCCACAGGTCAAAGAGCCAGCCTATGAATTTGCTATCCCAGGTCTCAATTTTCGCCAGTCCGATCATTTTACGCGGCTGGAGATGGACGAACAGCAGCGGGACTTCGAGCGAGCCGATGTGGTTGATAACCAGGATCAGAGGGCCGCGGGCCGGGACTTTGGGGAAGTCGCGCTTGTCAATCCGGCAGAGGATGTCCGTCCCCAGCCGGATGACAGTGTTCATGAACCAGCGAGAGATGGATTTCATGCAGGTTTCAGGGTAATAAACTCAATCTGCGCCGGAAGCAGTTCGATGGTCAGTTCCTTGCCCTCGAAGCAGACTGTCTCGCCATCGCAGTGGACCGGGAGCGTACCATGCACCGCCGTGACCTTCACCTTGCGGGCCTGGGCCATGATCACTTCTTTTTGTGTAGACTGGGTACCCTTCATGAAGTATGGGATGAGACCGAAAATGCGCAACTGGCTGACTGCACGGGCAATACACAGGTCGAAGCTGCCGTCGCCAGGGTCACCGTTGGGGGCGAAGAAGAAGCCGCCGCCCATGCGCCGCCCATTCATGATTGAAATCATCAGCGGGGAGATATCCATCTCTTTGTCATCGTAGGTCAGTTTGACGGCGGGTGCTTTATAGTAAATAAAGATGGTTTCGATGGCAGCAATGAGATACAGGAGCAGGCCGCGCGTCCAGCGGATTTTGGCAGCCACGAAACCGGTGGCGGCGTCGAAACCGATACCCACGCCGTTGCCGAAGTAGCGGCCTTCGGGATAATCGCCTCCCTTGACAATGCCCACGTCAACGCGGCGGCGGTAGTTTTCGGCCAGGATTTTACATCCCGCTTCCACCCCACCAGGGATGCCCATGCCATAAGCAAAATCGTTCCCGGTGCCCACGGCGATCTGCCCCATGGCTGTTTTATCAAATCCAACCAGTCTGGCACGCATCAGGCCGTTCAGCACCTCATTGGCAGTCCCGTCACCGCTGGCAATGATTACGATTTCAAATCCATCGCGAGCACCTTGCTCGGCCAACTCCGCGGCGTGCCAGGGACGTTCAGTCAGCACTAATTTGTAATCAATGTTGGATTTTTTCAGCTCTTCTTCCATCAACGACAGGGAACGTCCGGCAAATCCGCGTCCGGAAATAGGATTAACAATGAGCAAGGAACGGGGCATGAAACACTCTCCTCAAAAAAAAGTATGCTGTATTTTACATGTAAACCCCAGGAAAGGGGCAACGTTTCTGATACAATTACCCCGAATTATGTTTATTCTATTGCCCATCTTTTTGATGCTCCTGACCGCACTGACGCTGATGCTCTTGCGTTTTGTGCGGCCTAAATTCAAATATCCTTGGATGGTCGCCGTCGGAGGAGCAACTCTGGCTCTCATCGGCATATTCCTCTGGCACATCCGCCTCCCCCAAAGCATTTCTCTGGCCCCCTGGCAGCCGGTGACGCTCTTCTTCTTTTCGCCCACCTGGCTGGCAGACGGGATTTCCTGGCCATATGCCCTGTCCCTGGCTGCATTAGCCGCAGCGGTTATCTGGACCTCGGTCGTGCGCGCGGAAAACGATCCAGCTGCCTGGTCCGGGACGCTCCTGCTCACCGCGCTGGGCATCCTGGCGGTAGCCGCCGAAAATCCCCTGACGCTTATCCTGGTCTGGTCCTCGATTGACCTGACCGAATTGATCACCATGCTCCGTTCCACGGAAGGCGAGGAGCAAAATCAGGGTGTAGTGATTGCATTCGCAGCCCGCGTGGCCGGGACCGGGCTGGTCTTATGGGCTAACCTGGTCAGCACGGCAGGCGGAATACTGATGAACTTCCGCGCCACCCCTGCCAGCGCCGGGACTTACCTATTGATCGCGGCGGGCCTGCGACTGGGCGTCTTACCCCTGCACTTACCCTATCTGAAGGAAAACGTTCTCCGGCGAGGATTCGGGACATCCCTGCGGTTGGTCTCGGCGGCGGCCAGCCTGAGCCTGCTGGCACGCATTCCGACCAATGCTTTGAAATCGTCTCTGCTGCCATATTTACTCATCCTGGCGGCTGTCGCCGCCCTTTACGCCGGCTGGATGTGGCTGCGCGCCTCCGACGAAATCCTAGGCCGCCCGTTTTGGGTGCTGGGAATGGCCTCCTTGTCCGTCGCCGCCAGTCTGCGCGGCAATCCAACCGGGAGCATCGGCTGGGGCGTTATGCTTATCCTGGGCGGCGGGTTATTATTCCTTTTCTCGGCACGCCAGAGGAGTACCATCTGGTTGCCCCTGCTCGGTCTCTGGGGTCTTTCAGCCCTGCCGTTCTCCCCGACCGCATCCGTCTGGCAGACCGGGAACCAGAATTCCTGGTTGTTTGTGATTCCGTTCCTTCCTGCTCAAGGGTTATTGATGGCCGGGTTCATCCGGCACGCGTTCCATCCCGGAGAAACCAGCCTTGAATCGCAGGAAAGATGGACGAAGGTTCTGTACCCGACCGGGCTGTTCCTGCTTGCTGCAATTGCCATACTGCTCGGGTTGTGGGGCTGGGACGGAGCGCGCAGCCTCGGTGAGTGGTGGGCAGCCATCATCGCTAACGTACTGACTGCCGGGTTTACAGCGTTGGCGCTTACCGTCCTGGTCCGGCTGGTGCCTGCCAGCAGTTCCAACCGGTGGACGCGTATCTTCCGCCTTGAGCGGGTGTATCACACACTGACAGCCCTTTATGATTTTTTCCGCAGGATTGCCAACATTATTACGTCATCACTGGAAGGAGAAGGCGGCTTGCTCTGGTCATTACTGCTGCTCGCGTTGATCCTCTCCGTCCTCTCCACACGAGGCCGGTAATCATGTTTACAATTCTAAATTGGTTCGCCCTTCTTATTGCGTTGGTCACATCCGTCGGTCTTCTGCTTCACCGGGACTGGCGCTGGGGTATTGGTTTGCTGGCAATTCAATATTTGAGCATTTTCTGGCTGGTCCAAACCCATTGGCCTGTCTCAATGGCCGCCTCCAAACTGGTCACTGGCTGGATGGCCTGCGCAGTTCTCGGCATCGCACAACTTAACACAGATCCCGCGGAAGAGACTGAGGTATCCTGGCCTCAGGGGCGATTATTTCGCCTTTTTACCGCCGGGATACTCATAGCCGCCACCTTTGCACTATCCTTGCGCGCCTCCGGATGGTTGGGACTCGGCCTGCCGATCGCGTGGGGCAGCCTGCTCCTGATTGGAATGGGATTACTTCAACTCGGAATCAGCGCGCAGCCTTTCCGGGTGATCCTTGGCCTGTTGACGGTCCTGGCTGGATTCGAGATCCTATACGCCGCGGTGGAAAGTTCCACCCTCGTCGCTGCCTTGTTGTCCACCATCAATCTTGGTCTGGCATTAACCGGCGCCTACTTCCTGAATATGCCCCAGGAGGAAAATCAATGAGCGCACCGTTCTTATGGATTTTCCTTCCGCTCACTCTGGCAGGCTTCCTCATGCTGCTGCGCAACCAGAAAGTGATTGCCCTGATTGCCTGTATTTTCACCCTTATCCTTACTCTGGCTGCCTGGTTGCTCCCGCTTGACACTGCCATAACAATCGGGAACATGTCCTTCAAACTTTCATCTTCGTTCGAAATTCTGGGACGGCATCTCATTCTAGGCTCCGCCGACCGGTCTTTGCTAGCCCTGATTTACGGCTCAGCAATCGTCTGGTTTGCCGTCGCTCCCGCAGTAAAGACAGCCCGCCGCCTAACTTCTCTGGGATTGGCAATCACCGCCCTGTTGGTAGCCGCGCTGGCAGTCGAACCGTTCCTTTACGCTGCTCTGCTAATCGAAACGGCTGTACTTCTTTCCATTCCTCTGCTTTCGGCGCCAGGGCAAAGACCCGGCAATGGGTTGATCCGCTTTTTGATTTTCCAGACTCTCGCCATGCCGTTCATTCTTTTTTCCGGCTGGTTGTTGGCCGGGATCGAGGCCAACCCCGGTGACTTGGGATTAGTACAACAAGCGGCCATCCTGATCGGTCTGGGTTTTTCCTTCCTGCTGGCAGTTTTCCCTTTCTATAGTTGGATCCCCTTGTTGACGGAGGAATCGTCGCCCTACACAGTCGGCTTTATTCTGTGGATGTTCCCCACAGTTACCATATTCTTCGGGTTGGGATTTTTGGATCACTACACCTGGCTGCGCGATGCGCCCGCCCTGGGGACCGTTTTAACTACTGTTGGTGTACTCATGGTTGTTAGCGGCGGTCTCCTAGCCGCCTTTCAACAGCACCTGGGACGCATCATGGGGTATGCTGTCATCATAGAGACGGGGTTCTCCATACTGACCCTCAGCCTGAGGGGAACAGTGGGGCTGAATATTTTCTTCATGCTCTTCATTCCCCGGACCCTCAGTTTGGTTGTTTGGGCACTCGCCTTAACCATTCTGAAAGAGCATTCACCGACGCTTATCCTGAGCGACATCAGAGGCCTGGTACGCATCTGGCCTTTCGCGACTTCCGGTCTGGTGCTGGCAAACCTGGCATTGGCTGGAATGCCTTTACTGGCCGGGTTTCCGCCTCACCAGGCCATCTGGGAGGGGCTGGCCTCAACATCTCTGTCTGTTGTCATCTGGGTGCTGCTCGGTAACCTCGGCCTTTTCTTCAGCGCAATCCGCGTGATGTTGGCTTTCTCCGCCGCTCCCGAAGGAGCCCCCTGGGAATCTCGAGAAACGGCCGCGCAGCGCATCCTCTTTGCCATCAGCTTCCTGGCTCTCCTCCTGCTGGGATTATTCCCACAATGGGTGCTGCCGTTGTGGACAAAACTTCCGGCAATTTTTACTCACCTGGGGCAATAGCCCAATTTCATAATCATCCCAGGCAAGCAGACTCGACTACAACTTACTGTTTCTTGGATAAATCCGTGAACCTTGAATAATCAAAATACAGGTAATTACAGCAATTTTACTGCTTCTTGCATAAACTTCTGAACTCGCTGTTTTCGAATTGCGAGCAATTCCGGGAATTTTACTGTTCTTGTATAAATACCTGAACTTTGAATGATCAAAATACAAGCAATTATAGCAATTTGGGTTCACATATCTGCGCAGTACCTTGTGATTCACATCTTTGTGCAGTACCCTGCAAGAACGCCCCAGATTCCCAGAGAAACGGTTCTCTGGGAATCGGTGTGGAAATGATGTAAATAGGGGGTGTTGGGCGGTCCTCACCCGCCCAACACCCTCGTATCTTTCCATCTACCATGGGAATTCCCGAAAACCAAAAGAAACTAAGATCAGGAATTATGCGAGAAGCAGTATAATCTAAAGGATAAATCCTTATCAACAATTTTCTCCCACGCCATCGGAGGCAATACAAATGGAATTTGAACAAATCATCAAGCGCCTGGACTGGCTGGATGAAGAGCATCGTAAAGATAAAAGCACCATTGAAACTCTTACACAACGTGCGAGTGGTCTTGAAGGCGACCTGAAAGCCGCCAATAAAAAAATCAAGGAACTCACCACCCAGATGTCACACCTGTCCTCGTCGGCTGCCCGCATCGAACAGTATGACACTGCCCTGACTCAGCAACGCACGGAACTTGTCAAATATATTGACGATTTGGATAAAAAACGCCAGGACCAACAACCAGAAATTGACAAACGCTATCAAATCCAGTTTGATGGCATTAACAAGTCGGTCGCCGACCTGCGCAAAACAAAAGAAGTCATCGCTGAGATCAAGCACGAACTCAAGGCCTGGGCCGTTGAAGAGACTCGTCTCAGCAGACTTAGCGCCGATTGGGAAATGCGCATGCAAGCCATGGTCAAGACTGTTGAAGATGTTCAGCGTGCACAAAAAGCCACCGAAGAACCACGCCGCCAGGATGCCAAACGTTTGGCCGATCTTCAAGGAGAACTCAGCGCAGCGCGCAAACGCCTGGACGAATCGCGCGAGAAAAACGACCTGTTTACCGACAGCATCCGGCGCATCGAGACCCGTCTCAATGAAAT
>JADGQD010000095.1 GCA_017882065.1 Anaerolineales bacterium
GAATGCGGCCGAGACCATAGGTGACAGCGCGCCGGACCAACAAGTCTTCCTTCATCCCCGCACCCTCTTTCAGCATGGCATGGCCCTCGCCGGGATTGTTGGCCAGCGCCTCGGCGGCGGCGCGGCGCAGGTTTTCGTCACCATGCAGTAGAGCGGAGGCAACAATATCCATGGCGGCGGTCGTTCCAATGTTGACCAGGGCCAGACAAGCGGCGCGGCGGACATTGGGACTCTGGGTGCTCAGCAAAGCAGACAGCAATTCGATGGCTTTTGTATCTTGCAGCGCCCCAGACCCGAGAGCCGCCAGTTGACGAAGGTCATTGTCAGGTTCTTTGAGCAATTGCCGTAATAGAACAGCCGCGCTCGGATCTCCGGTCTGGATGAATGCGCAGAGTGCCTGTCCGCGCAGGCCTAGCGGCTGACCGGTTTGCCGCAGAAGTTCTACAAGTTTTGCCATCACCTGTCCGCGCCAAGCCATCTGACGAGGGGCATCCCGCAGCCAGCGGGCCGGGGTCAGCAGGTTGCGCGAGAGCGGGCGGTCGAGCACGGAGAGTAGTTTGTCAACTAGCGGGGTTGCGTCGCCTCTTGCGGCCAGAAAGTGTAGCGCCAGGTATTTGCCAATCCAGGCAGGCTGGTCAAGAAGGGATTCTGATTTGTAGTTCGACAGAGCTTTACCGGCCAGGTAACCGCCAAAAACTGGGTGGATGAAGCGCATTCGGTTATTGCGGTGCTGGGTCAGCAGGCCGCTTTCCACCATTTTTGTGATCAGGCCAAGGGAAGGACCCTGAACTATTTCGGATTTCTTGCTACTCGTTTCATCGGCGGCTTCGGGTGCATTGGCAATTTCAGGCAGATCAAAAGACTTGATCCACTCGCGTGCTTTGCGCGGGTCGAAGATTGGCTCGGTACTCAGGATGACTTGTAATGCCAGCATTTCGAGAGCCTCCCGCGGGGCAATGTCAGGAGACAGGCGGTGCAAATGGGTTTCAATCGCATCGAGAGGGCCAGGTCCGTGAAGATCTCCGGCGTAAGCACCCCAAGTCTTGAGTGTCAGTTCCAGAGGTGTCAGGTTGCTGTTTTCGGAATTCAGCCAGCTGTTGAGCAGCAATGGGTCCACGTGTTCGCTGGTCTGGGCCCAGGCTTCGACGGCAACAAAGTGTGTCCACAGGTCGCCCCATTTTTCGAAAAATTTCATACGCTGGTTGGCATTCCAGGCGGCCAACGCAAAGGGGATGAAGTTGAGCGTTACCAAGCCGTCAAGGTATTCGCTGGATGAGGTGGTGACCATGCGGGTTTTGGGATACGCCCGCTTGACGGCCTTGATGAATTCGACCGCGTTTTTCAGGCCATCCGGGTTCAGTTCATCCGTCCCATCCAGCAGGAGCAGGACGCGGCCTTCAGAAAAGGTTTTACGGACGAAATCGGGGATGCGAGCCTGGTCGAGGACGGAGGCATTTTCGGCGATCGAGTCAATAACCGGGTTGAGCGGTTCATCTCTTTGGACCGGCAAGTCGAGGTCGGCAACGTGGATGAGGAACGGGACAGTGTCCTGCGGCAGACCCGGTTCCGGGTCCCGTCGTGCCAGGCGGGATGCCAGATACGCCAGGGCTACCGTTTTTCCCATCCCAGTTTCCCCCGTCAGGACTATATCAGAGTTCCCCGAAAGCGCCTGGGCGAGGGTCAGCGTGGGAGCGTGATAGATGGCTGCCAGTTCCGGCCAGGCAGGGATGTAGGGGACGGTAGCAGCGACGATGTCTTCGCTCAAGAGCGGCGCACCTGGCTCGACGCGTGGCGGCGGTGCCAGGAGAGCTGGCGGTTCGATGATTTCATCCAGGGAAAAGAGCGGTGCAGCTAAATGCAGACCTTGAGCCTGTTGTAAAACGCTCTGACGATAGCGTTCCTCTACGCCGCTGGTGGTGTGGAGGATTTCTTTCTTTTCAGCCTGCTTCACTTGGGCTGTCGCACGCAAATGTTGGAACGCGGGACGAAGCATTGAGAGGACCCACCAAGACAGGGATGCGAGAATTAAGCCTAACCAGAAGGAGAAAGTGTCTATGTTGGGGAAGCGGAAGCGCATAGGTCACCTGTGACAGGAGTTAACTTCCGTAAAGGATGCGCCCGCAAGACGGACAGAGTGCCATTTGCCCGGAGGCGCGGGAGGATTGCATTTGTGCCGCGGATAATCCAGAGCCGCAGGCGGAGCATGAGTTTTCGCTGATGACGGCTACTGCGAGGCCGCGATGCTTCTGGCGTAGTTGGTCATATAGACCGAGCGCATCTGGCGGGATCGGCCCGGCCACTGCGGCGCGTTCGGCGAAGAGTTTTTCCAGTTCTTTTTGGAGTGTGTTCTGTTCCTCGTGCAGACCCCGGTTTTGTTCTGACGAATGGCTTTGGGCAGCCAGCAAGTCTGTTTGAGCGGCCTGGTGTGCAGACATCGTTTCTTCCGCGGCCAGCATGGCTTCCAGTTGGATGTCTTCCAGCGTGACCAGGTGACGTTTGAGAGCAGCAACATCGTTTTGTAAATCCAGTAATTCCTTTGGGCTATGACCCTTGCCGCCGTAGAGACTGGCCTCGGTTTGTTCGATTTTGATGCGCTGGCTCTGTGCATCAACCTCGGCCTGTTTCAAAGCCCGGTCACCGGATTGGCAGATGGCTAGCGTTGATTCGGCCCATTCATTGGCCAGACGCAGTTCGGCATCATCATCCAGTGTTTTCTGGATGGCTTGCAGACGGGCCTGGGCGCGGTCTATCTGGCTATCGGCCTGCTGGAGACGGTATAGGCTCAAGGTCTGGCTCATAGTCTGATTATATACTGATTACCCTTCGTACAGACAGTTGGTTATCCCTCTATAGCGGGAATTCCCAAAGACCCAGACAGTTTTCAAAAACGGCTCTTTGGGAAATTTCATAATATAGTGAAAAAAGAGAATATTATCAAAAACCCCGCCATCAATTTGATGGAGGGGTTGGGCTTTACTGCGATGGCAGGTTGTAGTAGTTGTAAATTGCCCGTGAAAGTTCAACAAACATCGGTAAAACACTGTTCCAGAGCATTTGAATTGGGTGATATGTATAAATGGTCAGAACATAGTTCCCCGCCGGCGAGTAGACGATGGCAGCATCGCTGACGTTATTCATAATACCATTAAGGTCAGCTACATAGCCGTATTTATTTGCTACTACTGTCCCTTCCGGAACACCCGCCTTAATAATCATAACAGGTTTATTGGTCTCTAGGTAATACAGTATCTGCTGGCAGGCGGTCTGGGTAATCTGACCCGGAAAAACGGCCACTAACGCCCCGCCCCCAATTTGGGAGCATTGATAAATATCTTCCAGCAACATACCCATATCGGAGGGTGTTGTCTGGTTGTAAATATCAGGATCTGTGTTAATATCCGAGCGCGAATTGGCTGGCGTTCGAAAATGGTCTAGGGGCAGGGAACCCGGTGCAAAATAACCGGCTAGAAAGGTATTCTGCAGACCAAGTGATTGCATTGTTTCGGTAACCACCAATGGACCTCGTGTCTCGTCCATGGATGCCATCAATGCATCGGCAGCCGCGTTCTCTGATTCTGTTATCATGTTCTGTATCAGGTTTGCGGTTTGATCGTTGAGTTTTTCGCCATAATGTTGGTAAACCGATACCAAGATAGGAATCTTAATAGTACTTGAGGCGGTAAAGGCAATATCTGGAGTGATTGATATATCCTGCCCGGCTTGGTATGCGAAGTGAATGTTTTCCTGTGTTTGTAAGTTGAGGAAGTAAAGGTCCACCAGGCCGTCAAAGCCGCTCTGGTCAATAAGCTGTGTGAGCAGGATTTGCAGGGTATCAAGGGACGGGCGACCCGCGGCCGTACTCTGGGAAGCGAGTATGACTGTGCGCTGGTCCGGAGATTGCAGGGCGCTATCGATCAGTGCAACCGCGCGGTCAATATCCATTGTTTGGCCGGGCGTGCCCTGGGTGAAGTTGGCCGTTCCGGGGATCGGCTGGGCAGGAGTGGGTGGTTGGTCATAGCGGGCGGAGATTTCCTCGAGCAGGTAAGCGCGCAGGCGGGCCTCTGAATAGGATGAAACCAGCGGTATTTGACGGGTGGGGGAACGGCGGTTCCACAGGTAGTCCCAAAATCCACCCCAGAAGGATGCTCCGGTGCGCTGCAAGTCGGCAGCAGCCAGCATGCTTTCGGTATCCAGTTGAAAACCAATCAGACTGGGATCCAGGTCAATTATCGCATCGCCGTATTGGAGTTCGACAGGCAGGGCGTAGACCTGCAACAACCTTTGCGCTGCAGACTGAGGGTCAAGCCCGCCGGCGGGAAGGTTGCCAATGGTCATATCGGAAGGGTAATTGGCCCGTGAAATGCTGTATTGCACCACCTGGATGACTGTCACAATAGCCGTCAGGAGTATAAAAACCAGGGAAACTCCACGCAGGTAGAGGGAAGAACCGCGTAATCTCACAGTACCTCCAAGAAAACCAAATTAGTGTTATTCATCATGCCTTACGGGTAAAAAGTATAACACACTCACCATGGGCAGTTGTGCTACAATCGTACCGCAATAGTTCATAAATCCACGAACGAGGTACCCATGCTCCGATCGATTTTAATCTACCTTTCCAAGGCTGCCTGGGCGCAGCGGTTGGTTGTTGATTGGAAATTTGCCTGGCAGGCAGCCAGCCGGTTTGTAGCGGGGAACACGATTGGAGATGCAATCAATGCTGTTTGTGAACTCAACGCAAATGGGATCAATTCCACGTTGGACCATCTGGGGGAAAGCACTTCGACGCGCGCAGAAGCCGTTAAGGCGGCTGACGATGTCATCGAATTGCTGGAGCAGATTAATACCAGCGGTGTACGCGCCAATGTCTCGGTTAAACTGACGCAGATCGGCCTCGCCCTCGACGAAAGCCTGTGCGAGAAAAATCTGGAGCGAATCCTCGCCCGCGCCAGGGAGTACAAGAACTTCGTCCGCATTGACATGGAGGATACGCCTTACACGGATCAAACACTGCGTATGTACCGGGATATGCGGGGCAAAGGCTTCCAGAACACCGGGGTGGTTGTCCAGTCGTATCTGTACCGCACCGAGAAGGATACGCGCGATCTGCTCGAAGCTGGAGCGTGCTTTCGCCTGGTCAAGGGCGCTTACAAAGAACCGCCAGAATTGGCCTTCCCTAAGAAGGCGGATGTGGATGCCAATTTTGACCTGCTGACCCAGATCATGATTGATGCCGCCAAGACAACCGGTTCCCCGTCCCTTAGCGCAGACGGGCGCACTCCGCCCATCCCGGCCATCGGTTCGCACGACCCGAAGCGCCTTGACTTTGCCAGGACTTATGCTGAGAAAGTCGGCCTGCCGAAGCAAGCGATTGAGTTCCAGATGCTTTTTGGCATCCGTCGCGACTTGCAGGAACAGTACGTCAAGGAAGGCTACCCTGTGCGGATTTACGTCCCTTATGGTACGCACTGGTACCCGTACTTCATGCGCCGCCTGGCGGAGAGGCCGGCCAACGTGTGGTTCTTTGTCTCAAATTTCTTTCGCAAATAATCCATCAGGAACCCGGATTCTCGAAGAAACCGGGGTCCTTGATTCTATGGTAAAACATTAGCATGGATGGACAGCCTCTTGCCCTTGTTACTGGTGCAGCCCACCACCTCGGTAAAACCTTCGCATTGACCCTGGCGCGGCGCGGCTATGCCATTCTCCTGCACCATCATCACGCTGTTTACGAGGCCGCCACCGCGGACGAAATTCGCGCCCTCGGTGTGCCGGCCTATCTGGCGCAAGCCGACCTGACAGACGACTCCAATCTTTTTTCTCTCCTCTCGACTCTCGATTCTCTTCCTCATCATCTTAAAGTCCTGGTGAACTCTGCCTCCGTTATGCAGAGGACCGATATTCGCACCACCTCTCCTGCAGACTGGGATGCCACCTTCGCGCTTAACCTGCGCGCCCCGTTCCTGTTGGCGCAGCAGGCCGCCGGGCGGATGGCGGAAGGAGGACTCATTGTCAATATCACCGATGTGGGCGCGCATAAACTCTGGACGGGCTACCCGGCCTACGTGGTCAGCAAGTCTGCACTGGAGACGCTGACGCGCTTGCTGGCGAAGGCTTACGCACCGGGCATCCGCGTTAACGCCATCGCGCCGGGATTGGTGCTACCATCGGACAACGTCACGCCGGAAGAATGGGAAAAACTGGTGGACCGTCTGCCGCTCAAACGTCCCACCTCCCTGGATGAAGTTGCCGCCGCCCTCGGATTCCTGCTCGATAACCCATCCATCACCGGACAGACGGTCGTTGTGGATGGGGGGTACTCTCTGATCTAAATCGTTTTCTAGTGTTCCTTCGTAGACAAAAAAATATCCATTGTGGTGGTGGAATGTTCAAATCGCTCCTGAAACTCTCCCGGCCCATTCACCTGCTCCTCGCCGCATTGAACTACACGCTCGGCGCGGGCATAGCCCATTACCTCGGCCAGCCGGTCCGCGCCGCCTCCTTCGGGCTGGGATTGCTGGCTGTCCTGGCCCTGCTGGACGCAGCATCCCTCTTCGCCGAGTATTTCCGCCTGCCGCTGATGCCGATGACGCCGGGCGAGACGCCCCGTCAACGTGAACTCTTCCGGGTGACGCTCCTGCAGGTCGCCTATGCTGCCTTGACCCTCTCCGCCGTAGCCATCCTGACCCTGTTGCTGACCCACTCGCTCAACCTGTCCGCTGACATACTGCTCGTGTTGGCGTTCCTTTTCCTGGTAGCCTTCGCCGTCCCGCCCTTGCGCCTATCCGGGGCCGGCTACGGCGAATTGGTCCTGGCCATCTATCTGGGCACGCTGCTCCCAGCGCTGGCGTTCCTGCTCCAATATGGGCAGTTCCATCGTCTGTTGTCATTCACCACCTTCCCGCTCACCCTGCTGGCTCTGGCCTATCTGCTGGTCTGCAACTTCCCTACCTTTGCTACCGACCAGAAACTGGGGCGCCACACCCTGCTTACCCGCCTGACCTGGCAGCGTGCCGTCCCGATCCATCATTTTCTGGTTCTGGCGGCTTTCCTGCTCTTTGCGGCTGCGCCTTTCCTGAAATACCCCTGGGACTTGGTCTGGCCGGTCTTCCTGGCTCTGCCTTTTGCTGCCATACAAATGATCTGGCTCCAGCGCATCGCCTCCGGCGGACGTACGCTCTGGAACTTTCTGACTGCCCTCGCCAGCGCCACCTTTGGCCTGACAGCTTATCTGCTGACGCTGGCTTTTTGGATTCGGTGACCCATGCCTGAATTCTTGCGACTTTCGCCTCCCACCGAAGCCCTGCAAACGCTCCTGCGCGCCTTGCCGAACCGGGAGCCTGCCGCCGAGATGATTGATACAACCACAGCTCTGGGCCGCGTGATTGCCGCGGACGTGTGCGCCCCGCACCCGTTGCCGGAGTTCCCGCGCGCCACCGTGGACGGGTATGCTGTCCGTGCCCGCGATACTTTCGGGACGTCCGAGTCGCTGCCCGGCTACCTGACCCTTGTCGGAGAAGTCCCGATGGGCGA